>MGXJ01000001.1:0-236 GCA_001801345.1 Gammaproteobacteria bacterium RBG_16_37_9
CAGTAGAAAAAGAACGCGCAGAAAAAGCTCGTAAAGCAGAAGCAGAAAAAGAACGTGTTGAGAAAGAACGCATAGCTAAAGAAGCAGCAGAAAAAGAAAGAGTGCGCTTAGCTGAAGCAGCAGTAGAAAAAGAACGCGCAGAAAAAGCTCGTCAAGAAAAAGAAGAACAAGCTCGCTTAGAACAGGAGAAGAAAGTAAAAAAAGCAGAAAAAAGGGCTTATAAGAAAAAAGTTCGT
>MGXJ01000001.1:278-1942 GCA_001801345.1 Gammaproteobacteria bacterium RBG_16_37_9
CGTCAAGAAAAACAAGTAGCAGAAGAAGCTCGCTTAAAACAGGAGAAGAAAAATAAAGAAGCAGCAGAAAAAGCTCGTAAAGAAAAAGCAATAGAAAAGGCTCGTCAAGAAAAAGAAGAACAAGCTCGCTTAGAAGAAGTAGAAAAAGCCCGTAAAGAAAAAGCAGCAGCAGCAGCAGAAAAAGCTCATTTAGAAACCGCAGAAAGAACTACAGGTTCGCCTTTTATTATAAAAGCGCAATCTGCTAAAGCTGCTTCAGCTTTTCTAGACTCAGAAGAAGATAGGGGTGGTGGTGAGCAGGAGTCTTTAGAAACTACAGGTTCGCCTTTTATTATAAAAGCGCAATCTGCTAAAGTTGCTTCAGCTTTTCTAGATTCAGAAGAAGATAGGGGTGGTGGTGAGTAGAAGTCTTTAGAAATTAAGCAACCTTAAAAGGTATATTTAGGAGAGGCATATGGTGTTGGTAGCTTTTCTGAGTATAAATAGAAAAAATTGTTAGTAAGGTCGTGACTATTATAGTTTTTATATGTGAGGGTAAAAATAATGATGAAAATTCGGACACTTGTGGGATTGTTAATTTTATTTGGAGGTATGGAGGTTAGTTATGGAGGACCATGTATGTCTCGTTGTTGTAGAAACGTAGAAAAAGAGCCATTGTTTGGTGAAACAGAACCGTTGTTAGGAGAAAAATTGGGACGCGGTGCTGATGCTTCAATAAATACAGGTGGGGAAGGTAAAGAAGAAGAAGAACAAGAACAAGCAGCAGAAACAGCTCGCTTAGCTAAAGAAGCACTCCAAGCTAAAGAAAAAGCAGAACCAGCAAAAGGAGAGCTGCCGGGGGGGTTGGGTATTGTTCCTGTTTCTGGGGGAGGAGGCGCTGTTGAGGAATTAAGGATAGCTTTTGAAAAAGATGAAGATTCAGAGGGAACAATGAAAGAGATGGTTTTAAGATATGCAGGGGGCGGAGTTAAGCCTCCAGATGATTTAACAGGGGTATTAATGGAAAATATGAAACTTCAGCCGTTGTCTCCTGAAATTTATGATCATATTTTAAAACAAGTAAAAAGTGCATATGGTAGGAATACACTCAAATTCTTTCTTTTAGGGGGAGGGAGTGGCGAGGAATATGAAAAAGCTGATGTATTTTTTAGTCCTGAGGCAGGTGTTTTGTCAAAAAGTTCTACAAGCCTTGCCGTTCGTAATTTTGAGAATTTACACGAAGCTAGAGGGGTGACAAAATCATCTGTTGCTCCTGGTGATTTTCTTAGTGGGATAAATGTTAAAGTGCGAACTTTGCTATATAAGTATGTAGATAGTCAGGCTCTAGATTCGAGAGAAGCTCTGGATAGGAAAGGAGCTATTTTGGATGCTATAACTTTTTTTGAATATATGTGTAATCGGGTAAAATTAATGGGGGAAAGTCAACCAGGAATAAAAATGCAAAGTATAGTGCTTTTGAAAAAAAATGCTAAGGGTGAATTATACTGTATTTATCTTGGGGTTGTATTTATTGAAGGGGCGCACTATTGTGAAAGCGGAGTTTCTATATATTTTGCCGACGGGGTTGTTAAATGCATAATGAGACCTGCTGCATATATAAAATCTAGCCAGATGGCGATAGAGGCAGAAGAGGTATAGTGTTTATAATATAAAATAGAGTAATA
>MGXJ01000001.1:2110-15976 GCA_001801345.1 Gammaproteobacteria bacterium RBG_16_37_9
TATTTTGTGTTATTATGTGGGTTATTTTTATAATATAACCTTTCATGATTACTAGTTTAAAAAAATTAGCCCAAAAGTTACATTTAAATTTGTCAGAGTTTGCGGCAGATGATTTGGTTTCTGATTTTCCTCTCCAAGTTTCAGAAAGTTTCGTAGCGCGTATTGATCCAAGTAACATTAATGATCCTTTGCTATTACAAATTTTGCCGCAAAAAATTGAATTGCAAAAAGCTCCAGGATTTAATACCGATCCTCTTTCTGAAAAAAAATATTCTCCGGTTGCTGGATTAATTCATAAGTATTATGGGCGGGTTTTATTGTTAGTAGCGGATAGTTGTGCGCTTAATTGTCGTTTTTGTTTTCGCAGGCATCTGCGTGAAAAAATTACTGATTGGCAAAAAGTTTTTTCTTATATCAAAAATAACCCTACTATAAACGAAGTAATTTTAAGTGGTGGTGATCCGTTAATGTTGCCTCCAAAAGAACTTAAGAAAATTATGGATCAATTGGCAGCAATCCCCCACGTTAAAAGAATCAGAATTCATAGTCGTGTTCCGATAGCTATACCAAAGCTTATAACAGCTAGGTCAATCCAAGCTAAAATTCCCGTGGTTTTAATGATTCATTGTAATCATCCAAATGAGATTAATGATGAAGTTGTGGAGTGTTTGACCCTGTTACAAAAACAAAATATAGTTATTTTTAATCAGGCGGTGTTATTAAAAGGTGTTAATGATGATAGTGAGGTTTTGATAACTTTGAGTGAGAAGTTATTTAGTGCTGGTGTCATACCCTGTTATTTACATATCCTTGATAAAGTTAAAGGAGCTGCTCATTTTTATGTTAATATAGAAAAAGCTAAGAAAATTTATTTGAAGATGCAAAAAAAGCTTTCAGGTTATTTGGTTCCAAAATTAGTAGTCGAGGTTAAAAATAAAAAGAAATATGTCTGATAATAAATGGCATGCTTTAAATGTTTCTAAAGTTTTAAATAAACTTGTTACCAATTTACAGCAAGGGTTAACATCTGACGAAGTTTTAAATCGGCAAAAAATCTATGGGCGCAATCAAATTATTACGTATCAACGGGATAATATATTATTGCGATTTCTGCGCCAATTTCACCACGCTCTTGTTTATATTTTACTTATTTCAGCAGCGATCACAATTTATCTAGCCCAGTGGGTAGATGCTAGTGTTATTCTTGGGGTAGTAGTGCTAAACGCCATTTTTGGTTTTTTTCAGGAGGGAAAAGCTGAAAAGGCGCTAGGTGCGATTCGCGCCATGCTTGCACCAACTGCGCAGGTAATTCGTAATGGAAAAAAGATAGTGATATCTGCATCTGAGCTTGTTCCAGGTGACGTGGTTGTAATTAATCGTGGCGATAAAATACCCGCTGATTTACGTTTATGTGAAGCAAAAAATTTGCAAATTCAAGAGTCAATCTTAACTGGAGAATCTTTGCCAGTTGAAAAAAGAGTTGAACAGGCTTCAGAAGATGTTGCAGTAAGCGAGCGTCATTCAATGCTTTATAGCAGCACTTTAGTAACTGATGGGCGTGGTTTAGGGGTTGTGGTTGCAACAGGTGGTAATACCGAAGTTGGTAAAATTAGTGATGCTTTGGTCCAAGTTGAATCAATTAATACTCCGCTACTACGGCAGATGAATAGTTTTGGTCGTTGGTTAACTGGGTTAATTATAGTGATTGCTATAGCAGTTTTTTTAGTAAGCGCTTTAGTTTGGCATGATTATAGTAGTGAAATGTTTATGGCGATCGTCGGTTTAGTAGTAGCTGCCATACCAGAAGGGTTGCCGCCGATAATGACCATTATCTTGGCAATCGGTGTAATGACTATGGCAAAACACAAAGCAATTGTGCGGCGCTTGCCAGCAGTAGAAACTATGGGGGCTGTAACAGTGATTTGCACCGATAAAACAGGAACGCTTACGAGTAATGAACTTAGAGTGCAATCTATAGTAACTGCTAAGCGCGATTATTCTCTTGATGGTGAGATAGCATTTGATCAAGCCGATTTAAAAACAGCTATTACTGGTGTGATTTTGTGTAATGACGCCCAGTTACACCATCTGGGCGATGGTTACGAAACTCATGGTAATCCAATTGATGTAGCTTTGATGATGTTAGGGCATAGCATTAAATTTGATATTAATTTATTGCAAAAAAAACTTCCTCGAACCGATCTTATCCCGTATGAAACCGAACATAAATTTATGGCAACATTACATCATGATCATGATGGTAATAATTTTATTTATGTTAAGGGCGCTCCTGAAATCATATTGGCAAAATGTAAATCTGCGCAAGTTGATGGTCATGTAGTGCCAATCGATAGAAGCTATTGGGAAGGCAATATTGAAAAACTTGCATCTTTAGGCCAGCGTGTAATTGCTGTGGCTTCTAAGAAAGCTATTGCTGCAAAATCATCTTTGAATTTTGATGACATCGAAGATGATTTGGTTTTAGTTGCATTATTTGGTTTGATTGATCCTCCGCGTGAAGAAGCAAAGCTTGCGGTGAAGGAATGTCAACAAGCTGGAATCAAAGTAAAAATGATTACTGGCGATCATGCTTCTACTGCAAGTGCGATTGCTGCGATGGTGGGTATTAAAAACGGCACTGTTTTGACTGGAGATATGATTGATTTGATGAGTGATGAAGATTTAGCTAAAGCTGCACCAAATGTTAATGTTTACGCTCGAACCACTCCGCAACACAAACTGCGTTTAGTAAAGGCATTGCAACAGCAGGGCGAAGTTGTAGCAATGACTGGCGATGGTATTAATGACGCTCCAGCGCTTAAACAAGCTGACATAGGCATTGCTATGGGTGAAAAAGGAGCAGATCTTGCTAAAGAATCTGCTGCAATGGTGCTTGCTGATGATGATTTTGCAACGCTTGTGCATGCGGTTGATGAGGGGCGCACTATTTATGACAATTTGCAAAAAGCTATTCTTTTTATTTTGCCCACAAGTTTTGCGCAAGCGTTTGCAGTGATAGTAGCGATTTTGTTTGGATTAACTTTACCTGTCACTGCCGTGCAAATTTTATGGGTGAACATGATAACGGCGGTTACACTGTCGCTTGCTTTAGGTTTTGAACCGGCGGCGTCTGATGTGATGCAGCGTCCACCGCGTAAACCAGATGCTCCATTATTGTCTTGGTATTTATTGTGGAGGGCATTTTTGGTTTCGTTAGTTTTAGTAGCAGCTATTTTTGGGCTATTTATTTTTGTGTATTATCGAGATTTTGATTTAGAGATTGCACGGACAGTGGCGGTCAATGTATTAGTTATTGGAGAGATAATGTATTTGATTAACTGCCGCAATCTTAGAAAATCTTCAATTAATTTACAGACGTTTTTTGGTAGCAGGCCAATATTATTATCAATTTTAGTAGTATTAGTGCTCCAATTATTGTTTACTTATGTGCCATTAATGCAGTCATTTTTTAATACAGCCGCAATTGGATTAGATCATTGGAGTTATATCATCGGCGCAGCGGTAATTGTTTTTGTGCTAGTAGAAATAGAAAAAGCGGTATTGCGGGTTTAAAAAATCAATTCACCCATCTCCTGCCAGGGTAAGGCATAAATTCCTTCATGTAATTTTATTTTACGTGGAACCGTGCAGATGATATAAGCTTTGTCGGTATTTTCGTATTCTGCTAAAAATGTTTGCAAGTGTTTGGCGTCCTTGATTGTTGGATTTGAGGTAAGCTTTGTCTCTATGGGAATATACTCACCTTGTTTGTCTAAAATCCAATCAACTTCACTGCTGCCATTTACGTCACGCCAAAAATAAATTTTGTAGCGTTCGGCCGCTAAATTAATTGAGTTGATTAACTCCAGGCCAACAAACTGTTCAAATATTGAGCCAATATATTTTGCTGGTAATTTAGTGCCTTCATTGGCGCTAAGGCGGCGCACTCCAAGATCAAAAAATAAATATTTTGGAAGTGCGGTAAGTCGACGCCGTGTTTTTGTATGACGTAATGGCTCAATGCGTTCTGCGATTAAGCAGTCTTCCAAAATTTGATAATATGCGGCTATAGTGGTATGTGCTACTCCAATTTCTTGTGACAGTTTACGAAAGTTTATGATATTTCCAGATTCTGAAGCAGCTAGCTCTAAGAATCTAGAAAATGAGCCGACATTTCTCACTAGTGCTTCTGCGCGCACTTCTTCTTCGAGATAAGTTGAAATATAAGAGATAAGATCGGTTTCTTTATCTTGTGATTTTGACTGAGTAATAATTTCAGGCAGGGTTCCATAAAGCAACAATTCTTCTAGATTTTTTTTATCTTTTGGCAATTCAGAAATAGTTAGAGGTGTAAGCTTTAGAGCGACAACGCGACCGGGTAATAAATTAATTTTTCCTGGCTGTTTTAATTTTCTAGCTGAAGATCCGGTTAGTATGAATTGCGCTTTTTTTCGATCGATTAAATCTTGAGCTAAATCCATAATCTCTGGTATTTTTTGCACTTCATCGATAACTATAAGAGGAATTTTAGCTTTTTTAGTATGCAACGCTTCGATTTCGCCAAGCAATAGCGCTAGATCTTTTTCAAAGCGTTGTCTAACAGTTGGCAGCGCTAGAGAGATATACAGGTCAGTAGGAATTTGGTTAAGTAAAGTTGTTTTACCGGTTTGTCTAGCTCCGAGCAATAAAACACTTTTGTTCCGTTTTAGAGCCACATTAATGTTTTGCTCAATTTTTCTAGGTATGTAGTGCATACACTCCAATATACTATATTTTGGAGTGTGAGTCAAAATGATTGCCTCCAAAGTTTATTTGAAGGGTTGCCGCGAGCTGTTATAATACTAATGGATATTTTTTTAGGAGGAATTTTATATGTATGGACTTTCAGTATTAACTTGGGGAAGCGGGCCTGATGTGAAAAAGTATTCGACTGCTATCAAGCGAGAGCTTTTTAGTGGTGAGGCGGGTCATGCAGCTCTGCGGTTAACGATCCCAGATACCACCTTATATAGGTGTATTCAAGCTGGCGTTACTTCTAAATTAAAAGCAAAGTTTAATGAATCTGGAACAGAGATGAAATCGAGGATGTTGTTTGCAACTCCTCAGGGAGTTATGCTATATGCTAGTAAGCTTCAAAGTGATCTTTTTAGAATTTATGCTAATTCGAGAGCTAGGGTTAGTGCTGGAGACAAGAAATCTTTTTCCTATGTGGTTCAAATGATTGTATCAAATCTGATTAATAAAATTTTTATGCCGAACAAATACACCAGACTTGTTAATCAACGCAAAGAATTGTCTTTCTTGATAGAACAAACTCTGAATGGTGTAGAGGTTTTAGAGAGAGATTTTGCAGGGGCACAAAACAAAGGAAAGTCGTATGAAACATTAAAAAATGGAGCTGCAAAACTTGTTGAGGGTTATTTGGAAGAGTTAGATGACGTAAAAGATGAAATTGCTAAAATAGAAAGTAAGAGATCAAAAACAAAGGGAATAAGTTGGGCTCTTGGCAAGAGAAAGGCTCTTGATTCCGGAGGGCCCTAGCCAAAAAAATCAAAAACTAGCGGAGAAAGCCCCGAAGAAAGACCTGATGATTCTCCCAGAGAAGCTAGAGGTCCTGGTTAAAACCCCACCTTCACTTTCGCAAATCTGCGTTTGCCGACTTGATAAATATGCTCGCTGTTTTTCTTGATGCGCAATCCTTGATCCTCAACTTTTTGGCCGTCAATTTTTACCCCGCCTTGGTTGATCAAACGAATGGCCTCAGAGGTGCTTGGCACGAGATTAACTTGTTTTAGTAAATTACTCAGAGGGATTTCATCTGCATTTATGTTAATAGTTATGGTGTCTATGTTATCTGGAATAACCCCACGTTGAAACCTGGCATTAAATTCTTCATGGGCTTGTAATGCAGCGGCCTTATTATGAAAACGTTCGACGATTTCTAAAGCAAGTTTAACTTTAATATCACGAGGGTTGACTTCGTTGTTTTTTATCTCTTCGTGCCATTTATTAATTTCGGTTAGGGAACGAAAGCTTAATAATTCAAAATAACGCCACATTAATTCATCTGAAATCGACATCAATTTACCAAACATTTCTTGGGGTGAATCATTGATGCCAATGTAATTGCCAAGGGATTTTGACATTTTTTGCACGCCATCCAAACCCTCAAGCAGCGGCATCATTAAAACTATTTGTGGTTTTTGACCAAAATGTTTTTGTAGTTCACGTCCCATGAGTAAATTAAATTTTTGATCACTGCCACCAAGCTCAATATCAGTTTTAAGTGCTACAGAATCATATCCTTGTAAGAGCGGATACAAAAATTCATGAATAGCGATAGGTTTGTTTTCCTGGTAGCGTTTGTGAAAGTCATCACGCTCAAGCATGCGTGCTACAGTGTAAGTTGCAGCAAGCTTGATCATATCAATCGGCGTAAGTTTTTGGAGCCACTGAGAATTAAAAGCGATTTTGGTTTTTTCTGGAATAAGAATTTTAAAAATTTGTTCTTCGTAAGTTTTAGCGTTAGCTAGAACTTCTTCTTTGCTAAGTGGCGGGCGAGTGGTGTTTTTGCCGCTTGGATCGCCAATCATTGCGGTAAAATCACCGATTAAAAATGTAACTTCATGCCCTAGATCTTGGAATTGACGCATTTTATTGATCAATACTGTATGTCCTATGTGGAGATCTGGTGCGGTAGGATCAAATCCTGCTTTTATTTTAAGTGGTTTTCCAAGTAATAAGCGCTCTTCGAGCTCAGATTCTAATAAAATTTCTGTAGCGCCGCGCTTGATGGTTGTTAGAGCAGTATCTTTTATTACCATAAGCAACCTTGGTGTAGCTTATTTAAGAGTGGGTAGCAAATGTAGATTGTTTACTATTGATAGTGCTATCAACGCAAAGCCAGTTAGAATAAGCACAAAAAATACTGTATTACCATATTTAACTCTATATGGAGATTTTAAAGTTGGGTGCTTGCGTAATTTATAAACCATAAGCGCTGGAATAATCAGCGATAAAACCGCTATCGGTATGGCGGCATAATTCATTGCTGTAATAAAGATATTAGGGAAAAACAACGCAATCGTAAGCGGTGGGATAAAAGTTAAACCCGCGGTCTGTAACCGTCCAAATCTAGTGTCTGGTCGTTTAAAGCCATCAGCTAGAAAATCAAATAATGATAGCGATATTCCTAGAAATGAAGTAGTCATAGCGATGTTAGCAAAACCATTGATGCTGGTTGTCACCCACTTATTGTTCAAAATATGTATCATAAGCTGAGTGAATTCGCCAACTGATGAGCCTGGTGTTCGAGCAAGGCTGGTAAAGCTATTATCTCCTTCTAGTGGGATAGTGCCTAAAGCAGCAGCAAGCCACAATAAATAAACTACTAAAGCAATAGTGGTGCCGGTCATCACAATCCACTTTAATTGACGCGGTTCATCGCCAATATAAATTCTTAAACTTGGGATAACAAATTGATAGAAGAAAGCATTAGCAAAAACTGGGATTGCAGACCATAAAAATATACTTTGAGTTGATAGATTTTGTGAATCAATTAGTTTGCTGATATCCACATGAGGCATAATGAAAGCTAGAGCTGCTATCAACATAAATCCTTTGACGCTGATCAGGCTGCGGTTGATATGATCGGTGGCTTTGGTGCTCCAGAACACCGCTGATCCTAGAATAACAGTAAATAATATAGATACGGTCCAGTGAGGTATTTGGGTTGGGAACGCGGATCCAAAGGCATTGATTATCCCAGATGTTTCGCCGCCTATGTACGCGACTGTTATGGCATAAAGCACAAGTAGATACGAGACCCAGGTAACAACTTTGCCGAAGCGACCCAGTGTTTGTTCAGCCATAGAGCCAAAACTACAGGAGTGAATTGGAAGGGCTAAAGTTACCTCGATAACAATAAGTCCGGTTACGGCCGCTATTGCCCATGATGCAAACATTATTACTGACGCCCAAGTAAAGCCGCAAGCAGCGCTTACCATTGGTTGGCCAAGCATCCCAGCTCCAATGATAGAGCCCGTTAAAATCATGGTGCTACCGATAAATTTGCTCTTGTTCATAAGTGAAAGCCTTCTCCAAAAAAGTTGGATTCTGATCGATTGTATTTAATTATCTTGTAATTAACAACAAAATATTACGATAATAAGGTTTTTATAGGGTTTTATGCCAAATGGGTTAAAAGTGAGGTTGCATTATTAAAATAATGTTAATCGGAATCGCACGGGTACGGGTAGCCGCAGGCTTTAGCCTGCGCTGGTGTTGGTGTGGTACCAATCAAAAAAACGCAAGCTAAAGCTTGCGGCTACCAATCAGAATTATCACGATGATATTTTTATTATAAATCATAATATTGTGTTAGAAATTTTTTTGATTATTAAAGTTTAAAGTCGTGATATCATATGGCGCCGAATTTGTTATACTTTAAATTCTATGCCATTCTCGGACTTGGGGCTTGTCATCCTCGTGTTTGTAACTTGTCATCCTCGTGCTTGACACGAGGATCTAGTATTATAAAGATCCTCGGATCTGCGCTTCGCTTGTCCGAGGATGACAATTTAAGGGATGACATAGAATTTAGAGGATGACAATTTAAAGGATGACGCAAAATTTAAAGAATGACACAGAATTTATATAACAGAGCTAAGAAAATGTATCAAATAAACAATCCGCACAGTTTTTATATTCCAGTTATGGGAACTGGTTTTACGATCGATACTCCATTGTTTGTAGCAAAGTATGGTATTTCATCTGTTGTTTCTTTAGTGGATGACGTATTAATTGAGCAAATGCGTAAATATTGGAGTGAAAAATTCGGAGAGTCATATGCACCGATTAGTTGTAGAGAAGAAGATGCGCGAGCAAAACGTATTACTGCCTATTTAAATCTATTACAAAAGTTAATTGATAAGCAAATCGCTGAAGTCAAAGCTGCAACGTTTGAACCAGGCAGTGAAATTACCCGTTATTTTGAGATGTTGCCAGAAGAACACCAATTAAAAAAGAAGTATGAAAAGATGCTTGAAGAAAAAAATAGCGCAGAAAAAATCCGGTTACAAGAAGAATTACGTAAATCAATAACTGCAGGAAAAATCGATGTTAATATCATGACCAAATTGGATAAAGAAAATTATTACAATGGTGCTGCCTTGCCATATGAGTTTTGTGATGCGGCTGCCGCGTTGCGTGGTTATGCTAATAGTGATGTGGGTTCGACCATCATTTTTTCTGCTGGGTTTAATCCACATTTGTATGGCTATATAACTAAATTTGCCGATTTTTTTCCTGATGAGAATTCTGAGATTAAGAAAAAGGTTTGTTTAAAAGTAAGCGATTATCGTTCGGCTGAAATTCAAGGAAAATATTTGGCAAAACGTGGGATATGGGTTTCTGAATATCGGATTGAGTCGCCACTTAATTGTGGTGGTCATGCCTTTGTTAATGATGGCCAGTTGATGGGTCCTATTTTGGCGGAGTTTAAAAAGCGTAAGGATGATTTGGTTGAAACCTTACATGGTTTTTATAAAAAGGCATTAGATAGCATCAAGAAATTTTGTGGTGATATGCCACAAAATGTGAGGATTACCGCTCAAGGTGGAGTTGGCACAAATGCCGAACATGATTTTTTAATTAAACACTATGGACTTGATGGTGTAGGTTGGGGAACACCATTTTTGTTGGTTCCGGAAGCTACTAATGTCGATGATCTAACTTTGAGCAAGTTGATACAGGCAGAAGATGGGGATGTATATTTGAGCTCTAGTTCTCCTTTAGGAATACCATTTTGGAATTTGAGAAATTCTGCAAGCGAGGAAGCTCGTAGAGAGCGGATTAAAAACGGAGTTCCTGGAAGTTTTTGCGCTAAAGGTTTTGTGAGAGCTAATAAAGAATTTACCAAAAAAGCAATTTGTAGAGCTTCACGCGAATATCAAGCGCTTAAATTAAAAGAGTTAGAACAAAGTAATTTGCCTCCTGAAAAATTAGCTATCCTTAAAGAAGATGTTTTGCTTAAATCATGTATTTGTGATGATTTGTCGGGTGGGGTGTTGCTAAGAAGAGATATTGATGCCAAAGCAAGACCAGCAATTTGTCCCGGACCAAATATTATAAATTTTAAAAAAATAGCTACTTTAAAAGAAATGATAAGTCATATTTATGGGCGTTGTTCTTTATTGGTTGATAATGACAGGCCGCATGTGTTTATCAGAGAAATTCAATTACAAATAAATCATTTGCTTAGTGAAATAAAAAACACCTCTTTAGGCTTGCCAGCAAGATCACAGCAAAAATTAGCTGAAGTCAAAATAAATTTAAATAGCGGTATAGAATATTATAAAACTATCGCTAAAGAGCTTTTGAAGGAGCATCAGGAGAAATTCTTACAGGCATTGCAAGAGATACACGGTGAAATTGATAAGATTTGTTTAGAGCATGGCGCCAGCTGAAAAAGATAAACTTGGGTGTGGTGGTAGCCGCAAGCTTTAGCTTGCGTTTTCTGGCAACGCAAGCTAAAGCTTGCGGCTACCACTGTGCAATTGGAGCCAGACTCTAATCACATTATTTGGTTTTGCAAAGATTAGGAGGCTTTATCCCATTTTTGCTCGCAAACTCTCCTTAATAAAAATATCTAAAGAACCATCGAGAACTGCTTGGGTGTTGCGGGTTTCAATACCTGAGCGTAAATCTTTAATTCGGGAATCATCTAAAACGTAAGATCTAATTTGACTGCCCCATGTTATATCCATTTTTGAAGCTTCTAGAGTAGCAAAAGCCGCTTGTTTTTTACGTAATTCTAATTCGTATAACCGAGAGCGTAATTGTTTCATTGCCTGTGCGCGATTTTGATGTTGTGAGCGCTCACTTTGGCATTGAACAATAATTCCAGTTGGATTGTGTTTGATACGAACCGCCGAATCAGTTTTATTGACATGTTGTCCTCCAGCACCTTGAGCTCGGTAGGTATCGATGCGCAAATCCGCAGGATTGATTTCAATTTTTATGTCTTCGTTAACTTCTGGATAGACAAAGACTGATGCAAATGAAGTGTGACGCTTATGGTTAGCATCAAAAGGAGATTTGCGAACTAAGCGATGGACTCCGGTTTCAGTGCGTAGCCAGCCATAAGCAAAATCTCCAGAGAATTTTATTGTAGCGCTTTTGATTCCAGCAACATCCCCAGGCGAAACTTCAAGTAGCTGAGCTTTAAATCCGTGTTGATCGCCAAAGCGAAGATACATGCGTAGTAGCATTTCTGCCCAATCCTGCGCCTCTGTGCCACCAGATCCAGATTGGATGTCTAGATACCCGCTATGTTTATCCATTGGATGGGAAAACATTCTTTGGCATTCTATAGCATCCATTTGGTTGGATATTTTGGATATATCTTGTTCAAGTTCTAAAATTGTTTTATCGTCGTTTTCGTTGATTGCGATTTGTAGCAGCTCTTCTGTGTCTTGGATGTAGGTGCTAAGAGATTTTATTTGATTTATAGATGCTTCTAGTTGAACTCGTTCTTTGCCAATAGTTTGTTGCTTTTGGATATCATCCCATATTTTTGGGTTTTCTAATTCTTGTAAAATTTCTGTGAGGCGTTTATTTTTATTGTCGTAGTCAAAGATACCCCCTAAGAGCATCTAGGTTGCTTTTGAGGTCGTGAATTTTGTTTATAAGTATGTTAGTATCGGCCATAAACGCATATCGATTTGATGAGAGTTAAGAATAAGTTATGGTATTTATATTTTCTTGTCCAGCGGCAAATTATCTATATTTTAATCAAATAGTTACAAAAAGCAATTGAATAGTATACCGTTTTTGATACAATATCGCAGTTTTATTAATTTAAATTCTAGGAGTTTCTTTGGATTACATATCGCCAAACAATAATAATGATGCTAGCACAAAAGAGATGGCGTTTGGTCGTAATCCATGGCTAGTTTCGTATTTTTTGGTTTTGTTTGGTGTATTAGTTTTTGGTAGTACGGTTGCAATTAAGTTTTCTAAAAAATCTGAAGTAATCCAACAAATTGATATAGCTATAGCTGATCAGAATGTGCTACAGCAAGTGGCGTCTGCCCCTGGTATAGCACCAGTTTCTAGTGTAGCACCAGTTTCTAGTGTAGCGCCTGTTTCTACTGTAGCACCTATTCCTAGTGTAGCTAGTGTGGATAATAAGCAAGTTGTTTTAGCGGCGGCAGAGTTAAAAGAGGTGCCGAAAGATGTGCCGAAGACTTTGATATTTACTGTTAGATCCAAAGATAATTTAGGAAGAATTTTAAAGCGTTCTGGCTTAGATGCAAAAATTGCCGCAAGTGTTTTGAAATTCAAACAAGCTCGAGTATTGAAGGGGCTGCATGCCGGGAAAAAAATAAGCTTAACTCTTGACCCGACTAAAACCAAGCTCCAAGAATTGACATATGAGATTAACGATTTAGATACTTTAATTGTTACTGCGAAAAATGATATTTGGCATGTTAAAACTAAGCATATCGAGCCTACTGTTAATACTAAGTACGCTTCTGCGACTATCAAAGGGTCTATTTATACAGCAGGGAAAAATGCTGGAGTTCCCAGCAAATTAATGCCACAGCTTGTCAGTGCTTTTAGCAATAAAGTTAATGTTAATAAACTTCGCAGTGGTGATAGTTTTGCATTGTTTTATAAAGAGCACACCGTAAACGGCAAAAAAATTGGTGATAATCAGATAGCGGCAGCTGAGCTGAGGCACGATGGTCAATTGCATCGCGTTATTGGCTTTACTGATCCTCATGGCCGTACAAATTTTTATACTCCAGATGGTCATAGTGTTGAGCCATCATTTATACGATACCCAGTAACAAATTTTAAATATATTGGATCACGTTTTTCTGTGGCAAGACATCATCCGCTACTTGATATAATTCGAGCGCACAGAGGCGTAGATTTTACTGCGGATAGAGGAACTCCTGTGAGAGCCACTTGTAATGGTAGAGTTACTTATGTGGGACGCCATGGAGGTCATGGCAAAACCATAATAATGGAAAGAGGTCCCTATACTACTTTGTTTGCTCATTTATCAAAGTATTCTGACGTTATTTTCCCTGGTAAGCATGTTAAACGCGGAGATGTAATTGGTTATGTAGGCTCTAGTGGTTTGGCAACTGGCCCTCATTTGCATTATGAATTTCATATTAATGGTGTTCCTCATGATCCTTTGAAGGTTAAATTGCCAGCTGGTGAGATGATAGCAGCTGAATATCGAGGTCGTTTTTTTGCTCAGTCAAAAAAACTAGTGGCACAGCTGGAATTACATCGTAAAAATCATAGAATGTTTGCTATGAATTCACAACCTGATATTAAATAGATTAACCGCTAACTAAATACTTGTGCAGAAAATAGTTCTGTGGCATATAATTATTACATGCCGTCATCCTTCGGGCATTACCTGTCATCCTCGGGCGTAGACCCGAGGATCTCAACATTCTACGCTAGATCCTCGTGTCAAGCACGAGGATGACATAGTAGGACAGTAGTGTCGCAGGCTCGGGATGACATCCATAAAAAAATATATAGTAAAGTTGTTGACATGTAGTGACAAATTAGTAGAATGCACGCTCTTGCCTATTTGTGTAGGTTCGCTCTTTAAAATATCTAAGAAACAATTTGTGTGGGCACTCATGATAATTTTATACAAAATATAATTATCGATTTGAGTGACTAAACAATTCCAAAAGAATTAACAGTAATTCATTTCGAGTCGAATCAAATTTTGTGGAGACTGACGCAAGTTGGTTTTCGCATTACAAGTTTTTTAAATTGAAGAGTTTGATCCTGGCTCAGATTGAACGCTGGCGGCATGCCTAACACATG
>MGXJ01000002.1:0-1286 GCA_001801345.1 Gammaproteobacteria bacterium RBG_16_37_9
AGCGCTATAAAATTATTAAATCTAACATGTTTGTGGTAGATTTAGGCGCTGCTCCAGGTGGATGGTCAGAATATGTGGTGAAATTGGTTGGGCAAAAAGGTAAAATTTTTGCTTTGGATATATTGCCAATAAGACCGATTAGTGGAGTTGAATTTGTTCAGGGAGATTTTACTAAAGATGAAGTAATTAAAAATTTATGTAATCATTTACATGGCCAGAAGATTGATGTGGTTTTATCTGATATGGCTCCTAATTTAAGTGGAGTGAAAGTTGTAGATCAAATGCAGGCAGTAGAGTTAGCTAAAATAGCGTTGGATTTTTCTCGTATGGTTTTAAAGTGTGGTGGAGTGTTTTTAGTTAAGACATTTCATGGTGTAGGTTTTGAGGATTTCTTGAAGATTTTGCGGCAAAATTTTAACGAAGTAAAAGTTATTAAGCCAGATGCCTCAAGAGCTCGTTCAAGTGAAGTATTTTTATTGGCAAGAGGGTTTAACCTAAAAAGAGTAGTTGAAACCTACTGCGAGCGTTTAATATAATGAATCTAGTGATTTTTTTTGAAATTTTTTTCTCACCGTAGGGGTGACTACTGTTTCGAAAAAAATATCAAAAGAAAATCACTATCTTCAATATCTTAAACGCTCTCGTTACGATTTCAACTACTCTCTTTAGGTTTAACCTTTTTAATTTTATGTGCAAACAAAAAAGACTGGTGGTTCTATGAATAGTGCTATTAAAAATTTATTTTTGTGGTTAATAATCGCGGTAGTTTTAATCGTGATCTTTAGCAACTACGGACCAAAGCAGACTGGAGTTGAGAAGATAGCGTATTCTCAGTTTATTCAGGCTGTTGATAAAGGTGATATCGCAAGCGTTGCTATCGAAGAGCATAATATTAATGCTGTAAAGAAAGATAACACTAAGATTAGTACCTATATGCCACTCGAAGATCAAAACCTATTGCCTCGATTGATGCAAAAAGACGTCGATGTTCGTGGTAATCCGCCAGAGCAGCAAGGTTTGCTGATGCATATTTTTATTAATTGGTTTCCGATGTTGCTTTTGATTGGAGTTTGGTTGTTTTTTATGCGTCAGATGCAAGGTGGTGGTGGTAAAGGTGGTCCGCTTTCATTTGGTAGAAGTAAAGCGCGTTTATTAAGTCATGACCAAGTAAAAGTTACTTTTGCAGATGTTGCCGGAGTTGAAGAAGCTAAAGAAGAAGTTCAAGAGTTAGTAGATTTTTTAAAAGATCCTGGGAGATTTCAAAAACTAGGCGGCAAGGTTCCCTG
>MGXJ01000002.1:1338-1503 GCA_001801345.1 Gammaproteobacteria bacterium RBG_16_37_9
GCAGTAGCAGGCGAAGCAAAAGTTCCATTTTATTCAATTTCAGGTTCAGATTTTGTCGAAATGTTTGTAGGTGTTGGTGCAGCTAGAGTGCGTGATATGTTTGAAACCGCAAAGAAGCACGCGCCATGTATAATTTTTATCGATGAAATTGATGCTGTGGGGCGT
>MGXJ01000002.1:1520-1670 GCA_001801345.1 Gammaproteobacteria bacterium RBG_16_37_9
AGGTGGTGGTCATGACGAACGTGAACAAACTTTGAATCAATTATTGGTTGAGATGGATGGCTTTGTTGGCAAAGAGGGTGTGATAGTTATTGCTGCAACTAATAGACCGGATGTTTTGGATCCGGCTTTGTTGCGTCCTGGTAGATTTGA
>MGXJ01000002.1:1679-2175 GCA_001801345.1 Gammaproteobacteria bacterium RBG_16_37_9
GACTGTGCCTCTTCCAGATATTCGTGGACGCGAACAGATTTTGCGTGTGCATATGCGTAAAGTGCCAACAGTTAAAGATATTGATCCATCAGTTTTTGCTCGAGGTACTCCAGGTTTTTCTGGAGCAGATCTTGCAAATTTAGTAAATGAAGCAGCGCTTTTTGCTGCGCGAGCTAACAAAAAACATGTTGAAATTTCTGATTTTGAAAAAGCAAAAGATAAAATTTTGATGGGTGCTGAAAGACGTTCAATGGTTATCAGCGAAGGAGAAAAGAAGGTAACTGCTTATCACGAAGCAGGACACGCTATTGTTGGTTTTAATTTGCTAGGATTTGAGCACGATCCAATTTACAAAATAAGTATAATACCGCGAGGTCGTGCGCTTGGAGTAACTATGTTTTTGCCAGAATCTGATCGTTACAATTATTCAAAGCAACGATTAGAGAGCCAAATTGCAGGTTTATTTGGTGGGCGTATTGCTGAAGCTCTCAAATTT
>MGXJ01000002.1:2331-3597 GCA_001801345.1 Gammaproteobacteria bacterium RBG_16_37_9
TACTACCGCTGCAGAAATTGATCATGAGATTCATACGATTATCGATCGTAACTATAAGCGAGCAGAAACGATAATAAAAGAACACATGGTGCAGTTTGAAGCTTTAGCTGAAGCATTAATTAAATATGAGACTGTCGATAAAAAACAAATTAATGCAATTATGGAAGGTCGTCGCATTAGATTGACTAAGCCTGATGGTGGCGGGCATAAGAAAAAAACTTCAGAAGAAAAATTATCTCAAGAGATAATTACTGAAAAATCACAAGCAGTAGAAAAAATAGAGGATTTAAATCTTGGTGAATAAATTATTTGATCATGGATTAATTCCTAGAGTGTAATCAAAAATAATCTAAAAATGAAAACAAAAAAATACTTTGGAACAGATGGTATTCGCGGTCGTGTAGGTAATGCAGTCATCAATCCGGAATTTATTTTAAAATTGGGTTGGGCTATCGGTAGAGTTTTAATCGAAAAATTCGGTGAAGCTAAAGTTCTGATTGGTAAAGATACGCGTATTTCTGGTTATTTACTTGAGTCTGTTTTAGAAGCTGGTTTATCTTCTGCTGGAGCCAATGCTTGGATGCTTGGGCCGATGCCGACTCCCGCAGTAGCCTATTTAACCAGGACTTTTCGTGCTCAAGCTGGAATAGAAATTAGCGCTTCTCATAATCCATATTACGATAATGGTATAAAGTTTTTTTCTTCTACAGGCACTAAGCTTCCTAGTAAGTTTGAAGATGCAATCGAAGAGATGCTTCATAAACCGATGCAACTTGTTGATGCCGCTAAGCTTGGAAAAGCTAAACGCATTGATGATGCTCCTGGGCGATATATTGAGTTTTGCAAAAGTACAATTGGAATTAAAAATAGTTTGATTGGATTAAAAGTAGTGGTTGATTGCGCAAATGGAGCTACTTATCAAGTCGCTCCCGCAATTTTTAGCGAGTTAGGAGCAACAGTTATTGAAATCGGAGTAGATCCAAATGGTTTTAATATTAACGATCATTGTGGTTCCACTTACCCTAATTTTTTGGCGAAATCAGTACTCGCAGAAAGAGCAGATCTAGGAATTGCTTTTGATGGGGATGGTGATCGTGTGATTATGGTCGATCATAAGGGAGAAGTTGTTGATGGCGACGAGTTACTTTTTATTATTGCAAAGCATGGATTTTCGACCGGGATTTTACATGGTGGGATTGTTGGTACCGTAATGAGTAATTTTGGATTAGAAGATGGTTTAAATAAATTGGGTATTGATTTTAAACG
>MGXJ01000002.1:3781-3888 GCA_001801345.1 Gammaproteobacteria bacterium RBG_16_37_9
GAAATGGTTAAATATCCTCAGGTTTTAATTAATATAAATTGTGATCATCCAAAAAGTTATGATAATAATCCAAGAATTAAAAAAGTTGTAACGAAAATGAGCAAAGT
>MGXJ01000002.1:4547-6181 GCA_001801345.1 Gammaproteobacteria bacterium RBG_16_37_9
TTTACCGCGGGGTGGAGCAGTCTGGTAGCTCGTCGGGCTCATAACCCGAAGGTCATAGGTTCAAATCCTATCCCCGCTACCAAATAGATAATGTTTTAAGATATTGTGAAATAACATAAATTTTAGTTGATTAGATTTATCTTGAAAATGGGCTTTATGCCCATTTTTTGCATTTGGTAGTAATTAATTAGTAATTATGAAAACTGATCACCATAAGATAGAAAGTTTAATTACCCCGATAGTTAATGCTATGGGATACGATGTTTGGAGCATAGAATTACGCAAAAGTCGGCGTAATACATTGGTGCGTATTTACGTTGATATGCCGGTAGGTGACGAGCGTAAGAGTGTCAGTGTCGATGATTGTAGCCAAGTAAGTAAGCAGATTGATGCTTTGTTTGATGTGGAAAACCCTATTTTAGAGAGTTATATTTTAGAGGTTTCATCTCCTGGATTGAATAGGTCTTTAAGTAAATTAGAGCACTATCAGAGATATATTGGGAGTGTGGTGCATATTGTGCTGCGACAGCCAGAAGATGGAAAATATGATTTTACTGGCAAGATACAAGAGGTTTTTGGTGATACATTGAAGTTGGTAATAAATAATGAAGTTGTTACTTTTTTATTAACCAATATTTATAAAGCTAATTTGGTCCCATGTTTTTAAGGTGAGAACTTATGAATAAGGAAATATTACTAGTTGTAGATTCAGTATCCAACGAAAAAGATATGGAAAAAGAAGTGATTTTCCATGCTATTGAACGCGCTCTAGAAGCTGTAACTGCAAAACGTTATCAAGAAGAAGTTGATATTAGAGTTGCGATCGACTTTAAAACTGGAGATTACGAAACATTTCGCCGCTGGGTTGTAATCAGCGATGAAGAAATTTTAGAATTTCCTGGAAAACAAATCACTCTCACAGCAGCGCATGCTGTTGATGCAGATCTTGAGATAGGAGATGTTATTGAAGAACCTGTCGAGTCGGTTGTGTTTGGTCGCATTTCTGCTCAATTAGCCAAACAAGTTATCATGAGAGAGATTCGTCGTGCAGAGCGCGAGGATATTATCAAACGCTATTTGGCATTAATTAATACATTAATGATGGGCGTTGTTAAAAAAGTTAATCGCGATCAAGTTATTTTAGACATGGGTAATGGAGTTGAAGCAATAATTTTACGTGATGGCATGTTGCCCAAAGAAGCAGTACGTTTGCACGATAGAATGCGTGGAATATTGTGTGAAGTGCGTGAAGATGGCAAAGAACCGATGCTTGTTATGAGCAGAACTTCGCCTAAAATGTTAATAGAGTTATTTAAATTAGAAGTTCCAGAAGTTACTGAAGATGTTATAACCATTAAAGCTGTGGCTCGTGATCCTGGATTGCGCGCTAAAATAGCAGTAAAAACTAACGATGGTCGAATTGATCCTATTGGAGCTTGTATTGGTATTCGTGGTTCACGGGTACAGAATGTTTCGAATGAGCTTAGTGGAGAACGTATCGATGTAATTTTATGGGATGATGATCCAGCGCAGTTAGTAGTTAATGCTATGGCGCCTGCAGAAATTGCGTCGATTGTAGTTGATGAAGATCGAAAAAGTATGGATATCGCAGTGCGCGAAGATCAATTGGCGCT
>MGXJ01000002.1:6255-7511 GCA_001801345.1 Gammaproteobacteria bacterium RBG_16_37_9
CAGAGAAAAAAGTTAAAACTGAAACTGATAGTTTAGGATCTGTATTTACTAAAAATCTAGCAGTTGATGATGATTTGGCAAATATTTTGGTTCAAGAGGGTTTTCGTACCCTAGAAGATGTAGCATATGCGCCGCTTGATGATTTATTAACTATCGAAGGATTTGATAAAGAGATTGTTGATGTATTACGTGGTCGCGCTCGAGATGCCATATTAGAACAGGCATTATCTACTAAGAGTGAGGTCGGTGTTGTTGAACCGGCACAGGATCTATTGGATCTAGAAGGGATGACGCGGCATATGGCATATGTGTTAGCCAGTAGAGGAATTATCACGAGAGAAGATTTGGCTGAACAAGCAGTTGATGATTTGAGCGATATTGAAGAATTATCCAAAGAAGATGCTGCGAAGCTTATTATGATAGCTCGTAAGCCGTGGTTTGAGTAAAATATGGCAGATATTACTGTAGAACAATTAGCAAAAATGGTAGGTATCCCATCGAAACAGCTTCTGCTGCGTTTGCAAGCTGCTGGTGTAAAAGTAAATGATCAAAATCAAACAATCACCGATGAGCAGAAGCATATTATATTAGATTTTTTAAAGTCATCTCACGTTACTACTACTGAAAGTGCTCCAACTCTAAAACTTAAAAAGCCATCAAGCAGCGCAACTCCGGGACGTAATGTAATTAATGTTACAGTGCGTAAGCGTCGTACTCAATATGATGTTGATAAAGAGCTTGTGGTAGAAGAAGAAAAAAGACGCCAAGCTGAAGTTGATCTTCGTGCAAAAGAAAAGCATGAAGAAGAGCGGGAAAATAAAATAGGATCTAAGGGTGAAACAGCATTAAAAGAGGAGCAAAAACCTCATGCCGAAGTTGGGGCTAGATCACAAGATATAAAAAATAAAGCGACCAAAGAAAATGTTGCAGTGGTAGCCGCCAATCCTAAAAAACGAGCTCATACAGAGGTTAGGCAAGCGCCAAAGAAAGCCGTAAAAGGAGTGCCAGGCAGATATAAAGAAGCTGAACTTGTTGAAAAAACTGTAGCTGCGGTCTCGCCGCTAGTGCCGGCGGTTATGAAAGAAATTTCTATCCCCGAGACATTAAGCGTTTGTGAATTAGCAAAAAAAATGTCAGTGAAAGCTGCAGAAGTTATTAAAGCCATGATGAAAATGGGAGCAATGGCGACCATCAACCAAGTGCTTGATCAAGATACAGCAGCGTTAGTTGCACAAGAGATGGGTTTTAAGACTGAA
>MGXJ01000002.1:7529-7650 GCA_001801345.1 Gammaproteobacteria bacterium RBG_16_37_9
TTAGAAGATAGCATCGCATTATCAGATGATGCAGTTACTGCTGAGTCATTAACACGCGCACCTGTGGTGACTATCATGGGTCACGTTGATCATGGTAAGACTTCGCTTTTGGATTATATTC
>MGXJ01000002.1:7696-7868 GCA_001801345.1 Gammaproteobacteria bacterium RBG_16_37_9
TATCGGCGCTTATCATGTTAATACACCGCGAGGCATGATAACTTTTCTCGATACTCCTGGTCATGAGGCATTTACAGCGATGCGTGCACGTGGTGCTAAATGTACTGATATTGTAGTTTTAGTAGTAGCGGCTGATGATGGTGTAATGCCGCAAACAGTTGAAGCCATTTTG
>MGXJ01000002.1:7904-8046 GCA_001801345.1 Gammaproteobacteria bacterium RBG_16_37_9
ATTAATAAAATCGACAAACATGAAGCAGATCCAGAACGCATTAGAACTGAGTTAACTAAATATAATATTGTTCCAGAAGATTGGGGTGGAGATACTATTTTCCAGAAAATTTCTGCAAAAACTGGAGAGGGTATTGATAATC
>MGXJ01000002.1:8069-8314 GCA_001801345.1 Gammaproteobacteria bacterium RBG_16_37_9
GGAATTAAAAGCGCCAGTTGATTGCACTGCGCGTGGTGTTGTGATCGAATCACATTTAGATAAAGGTCATGGTTCGGTGGCATCAATTTTGGTGCAAAGAGGAACATTGCGTCAAGGTGATATTTTACTTGCTGGCTTATATTACGGCAAAGTGCGCGGTATGTTTGATGATGCTGGCAAAAAAGTTACTACTGCAGGTCCTTCTATTCCTGTTGAGGTTTTGGGGTTATCAGGAGTACCAAAAG
>MGXJ01000002.1:8468-8625 GCA_001801345.1 Gammaproteobacteria bacterium RBG_16_37_9
TTTAAATATAGTTTTAAAGACTGATGTTCAAGGATCATCTGAAGCAATTAGTGATACGCTAGGTAAAATTGCCTCTGATGAAGTTAAAATCAAAGTTATTTTTAGTGGCGTAGGCGGCATTACTGAATCGGATATTAATTTGGCATTAGCATCAGAA
>MGXJ01000002.1:8904-9029 GCA_001801345.1 Gammaproteobacteria bacterium RBG_16_37_9
AATGTGGTCATATATCAAGGCGAGTTAGAATCGTTGCGTAGATTTAAAGAAGATGCTCAAGAAGTTCGTCAAGGAATGGAGTGTGGTATTGGAGTTAAAAACTATAACGACATAAAAGCCGGCGA
>MGXJ01000003.1 GCA_001801345.1 Gammaproteobacteria bacterium RBG_16_37_9
TGGCTTCGCCATAATATAATTTCTAGATTTTATATAAGAAAAATCTAGTAGAAAAACTTGCGCAAATTACAATTACCCAGCATATCAGATTGAGTTTTTAATTATTAAACTGTCATCCCCGCATGCTTCTAGCGGTGATCCAGTATTTTGGTTATATTAAACATTTTGTTGTTGAACGATTTCCTGGTAGTTTGAGCTGGTGGGCCCCACCTGATCCCATCTCGAACTCAGTAGTGAAAACGCCAAGCGCCGATGATAGTGTGAGGTCTCCTCATGTGAAAGTAGGTCACTGCCAGGATTCATATAAGTAAGAGAAGAACAGTCGTTAAAGATACTGTCATTAAAAAAACTGTCATCCTCGGGTTCAACCCGAGGATCTCTTTACATTTATCGAACAATCTCCTGATTAAAAAATCCGTTTAAGTAGCCCTTAATATTACATATAAAAATATCTGCTATTATTAATAATAGTCCCCCAAATTATATAATAAACATTTATGATATTTCGTTATTTAGTAGTAATATTTTCCTTTTTTACGCTACTGGCTAGTGGGCATGTTATGGCCATGATGAAGTGCGAAAGTTCCATAGTTAGCCTCAAAAGCATTACTCCAACCATCGATCAATTTTTAAAACCAGGTAAATATTCTTTTTCGAGTCCCGTTTTGGATAGTAATAAGATTGCCCATGATCTTCTTGTTGATAAACCAGTTTTGAAATCAGCTGAAGGAAAAGAATTATATAAAACAATAATAGAAGAAGTTTGCAAATCAGAAGATCCAGATCTGCAAAAAAGAATTTATGCCTTATTAACCAATATTCCCAAATGTAAAGATGAAAAAACAGCAACTATTATTCTTGATAACGGCATTGCTCAAGAACGAGCATGGGCATACTGGATAAAAGCACAGCAAGAGTCAAAAGGAAGTATAACCAAATGGCACTGTCTTGCTGCCAATAGAGGGCATGCTCAAGCAAAAGAATATGTAGAAAGTCATCAAAATATAAAAAGTGCGAAGGTTTTTTTAGAAGAAATTAACAATGTTGGCAACAAAAAAACAGTAGAAAGCAAATGGAAGGAACAGGAAAAGAAATGGAACGATCTAAACTATGCACGCCCACTTCTTGAGTTATATAGCGTAATAAAGCTTAAAAAAACACACTTAAAAGATCTGTCTATAAATAAGCATCTGCTGGATATTATTAAAGAAGATGCTCTTTTAGAAAAAGCCGTAGAATTTGGATCAAATGAGAAGATAGCTATTGACCATATGTTACGGCTTGCAGATAACTATGATAAAAAGGGCAACTACACAGAATCGCTACGATATTATCTTAAAGCTGCGCGCTTAGGTAACCCGGTCGCTATGCATAGTGTTGGGAATTTTTATGATGATGGGTTTCCTGGATTTGTTTCGGATAAAAAGCAAGCATTAGATTGGTACTTGCGAGCCGTTGAAAATGGATATCCATATGCAATTAATAATCTAGGATTGATACTGGAAGAGGGTGTTGGCTGGCAGTCAGCAAACAAAGAAACAATTTTAGAATTATATTTGAAACTAGCTGAATATTATAAAGATGCATCAGAAAAAAAATTAAATGAAATACCTAAAAACTTATTAGAAAAAAAACTTGACGATCTGTGGGTGGTAGAAAGCAGGCTTATTAAATTTTATTTGGAAAATATTGAATATAATAAAAAACCTGAAAATTATGACCCCATTCTTGGCTTACCAAACGTTATGAACAATATTGGAAGATTATTGTCAGAAGGATTCAATAAAAAAAAATTAGCTGCTAAATGGTTTTATGTAGCTGCCAATAGGGAGTTACCGCAAGCCATGTCTAATTTTGCAAGATTATTGGAAGATGGATATGAAGGTCAACCCGCAGATACAAATGCAGCATTAGAATGGTATATGCGTGCAGCCGAAAAGAATTTTCCAAAGGCTATGAATAATGCAGGAGTTATATTGAAGGTTAGTGGAAAAAAAGCAGAAGCTCTAAAACTGTTTTTAAAAGCAGCTGAAATAGGTGTTCCATATGCTATGTATAATTCTGCGCTTTTGTTGGCAGAAGGATTTGAAGGGCAAAAGCCGAACATACATAAAGCCATAGAATATTTACATATGGCAATAGAAAGTAAAGATAAGGAAGTTTCTGTAACATCTATGTTATATTTAGCGCTGATTCATTTAGGGTACTATGATGTCACTGAAGATACAGATGATGTGGAAGCTCTGTATTGGTTAAAAAGCGCAGAAAAAGATAAAAAAGATACGGGAGTACTCTTAAGTATTATAGAAAACCCAACCACTGAAGAGGAAGCAGAAAGGGGTGAAAAGGAGGAGACAGAGGTTCAAAAATTAGAAAATATCCTAACCAAAATAGAGACTCCTTTGGTGGATGAAATTTCGATAGAAAGCAGGACACAAAATAAACAACAGGCGCTTACTCCAGAGATAATTAAGAGCGAAGTTAGCGTTAGCATGGAAGATAAAGGTGGCGGAGAAAGAACTGTAGAAGAGAGTTTCCCTGAAAGCGACGAAACCAAAGAAGAGCAACATCATGAAGAGCATAAAAAGGAAGAAATAACTTATCCTACGGAATCTAAATATATTCAAAAAGAACGGGTGAAACTCAATGCTAAAGGCTTGCGAGAAAAGGCGATAGAGATTAGGCGAAAATTAAGGTCTAAAGACAACTCTTTTGAAACTAGAAACCTTGCGCCTTGTTTTCAGGAAATCGTTAATAGAATATTCGATGGAGATAAGAAGCTTGTTTGGAAAGAGATAACAGATTTATTTGGCGATCATTTTTTCAGTGATGGTTATGAAGTGAAAATAACGCCAACAAAAAGAGGTTATAAAATAATAGCTATTAATTCATCAAAGCCCAAACTTCTTGTAGCCTCAGCTTCAACTCACCGACAACATGGTAGCGATAGAAATCCCAATCAATTGGATCCAGGATTTATTCAAGATTTACGAAAAATTTTGGAAATATTTGAGCTGAAAAGGATTTGACACCTTGGGTCGAGCCATTTTTTATTTTATTGTATTTTACAATAAAATACATTAAACTTGCGCGAGTGTTAGTTATGAGGATATTACTATGGGTGTTTCTATTAACTTGGATCAAAGTTTAATTGATGCTGCAAAATCTCGTTCTGCTGTAGAACATCGATCTGTGCCTAAACAAATAGAATATTGGGCAAAAATTGGGCGTATTGCAGCGGAAAACAAGGATTTAACCTACGATGCTATACAAGGAATTTTGCTGGGTCTTGCCGATGTTGAAGTTGGGAATGTAGAGGTTTATAAGAAAGGTAAATTGTGAAAGTATTTATAACCAAAACCTTTAAACGTTCAGCAAGTAAGTTACATCGTAACCAGGTAATTATACTAGAAAAAAATATAGAAAAAATATCAGCCTCGCCAGATATTGGCGAAGCTAAAGTTGGAGATCTTGCTGGTGTAAGAGTTTATAAATTTCATATGCTGCATCAGCTTATATTGTTAACATACATCTACAATGAATTGCAAAAAGAAATTACTTTACTAGATTTTGCATCACACGAAAATTTTTATAAGAATTTAAAAAAACAACTTAAAAATTAAGAAATCCCATGGCATGAATTATGAACGAGGTTTTAATGCTTATGCTCTATTTTGCATGGTTCAGATAAGGTTGAGGGGCGTCTTTTCATTTTTTATGACCCCTTTGTTGGGGAAAAGCTTGAAAACAAAAGAACAAGAGATTCATGATGCTATTGAATCGGTATGCACTGCAGAAACAATAGAAAAGTCTGTGCGTATATTTAGAGATTATCAAACTTTACTTCATGGTTGTAGGTTTATCTTTGCTGCTAATGTTGGCCCCACTACGAACTTACCATTTAATCATAACTTTTCTAAAATGGCCGCTATACGTTGTCTTTTTAAAACAAATAAAATTTTGGTTCTTGATGGGGCGATATTAACAGAAATGGATAATGGTGGTGCTACGTTCTCCATAGATTATTCAATCTCTTTAGATTCCCAAGCACTAAGATACCTTAAGTCTTATATTCAAAAAAAAGGTGTCAAATCTTGACAATGGACAGTAAAATATCTTTAGAAAGAACGAGAAACCGGTGAACCGGTTTCTGACGCCTTTTCTAAAGAGCAAAAGCTAGAATTGCAAGAGGAGCTTAAGAGGGTTCAGGGTGAAATTAAATGGGTGCAATTGATTGTTAATAAAAGCAAATGTTGGCTCCTCGCTTCCGGTGCCCTCTGTCCCCGTGTTTTTCACGGTAGTGACATAAAAGATTTTTAGGTTTATCATTGTATCAATTTGCAGATAAGCTAAAATATTTAGCTATTGAAGAGGAAGTTACTGCAGTATATGGTATCTGCTTGCCAGTATCATTATTTTTATTCTGTTTGTAACCGGAATTATATTCAAAAAAACACGGAGGTATAAATAGCAAAATCTAAAAAGTAAATATTCAAAATTTTGTTAAACAAAATCTAGGATATTAACTCTAATGATTGGTGCAAAATGGATTAACTTAACATGGCGAAAAGCAGGGAAACAATTTGAACTTTCTACTTCCCAAACTTAAGAACATCAAACAAGCGAATAAATGCGTATTGCTCGTATTGATCGTCATGTTAATAATCCCCGTTGTTTGTAGCAGTGCTCAAACCCTTACTCCCCAAGAAAATGCTGCTAATCAAGCAGAATTTTTACGCCAACAAGAACGCGAACAACTTTTGCGCGAGCAACAAGAGCAAACGCCAGATGTCATGAGTTTACAACCCTCTGCTCTTATCAAAGATATTGGCAGGTTACCTATTCAAGAATCCCCTTGTTTTAAAATCAAGCAAATTATATTGGTTGGAGATAATGCAAAGAGATTTCAGTGGGCATTATCTGCTGCTAATAGAACTGAGGATGGTAAAAAAGATCCAGCAATTAATCGATGTTTAGGGACTAAAGGGATCAACTTAGTAATGCGTCGGATCCAGAATGCAATTATCAAACGAGGTTATATCACAACTCGTATCTTAGCTAAGCCTCAAGATCTATCTCAAGGGACGCTCAAGCTTACAGTTATTCCAGGGCTAATTCATGACA
The DNA here is from genome assembly GCA_001801345.1 of Gammaproteobacteria bacterium RBG_16_37_9. GTDB lineage: Bacteria > Pseudomonadota > Gammaproteobacteria > UBA9339 > UBA9339 > UBA9339. The sequence continues at coordinate 5,125 of MGXJ01000003.1, forward strand.
TTCGATTCCTTACCAAAGCTCAAGCTTATTACGGCACGATATGGAATGCAGTGCCAGCGAGTCAAGGAGATCTTTTAAATTTACGCGATATTGAACAAGCATTAGAAAACTTCAAACGTTTACCAACAGTAGAAGCCGATATCCAGATTGTTCCAGCTGTAGCGAAGGATAACAAATCAAAAGTAAAACCAGGAGAAAGTGATTTAGTTATCAGCAGAAAGCCAAAATTTCCTTTACGTTTGAGTTTATCTGCAGATGATTCTGGTGCTAGAGCTACGGGTAAATATTTAGGTAATGTAACTCTTTCTTGTGATGGTTGGGCGTTACTGAATGATCTGTTTTATTATAATTATAACCATGATATCGGAGATGGTAACCCAGCTAGCAGTGGCACAGGCGGTCATACGGTGCACTATTCTGTGCCATACGGTTATTGGTTATTGGGGTTTACTCATAGCAGTAATCGCTATCATCAAACAGTAGTTGGGTTTCCTCAAAACTATATTTATAGTGGAGAGAGCCAAAATGATGAACTAAGACTTTCCAAGATAATTTATCGGGATGCAGTAAGAAAAATCAAATTATGGCTATCTGGTTGGAGACGTAATTATAGAAATTTTAACGATGATGTAGAGATTATCAATCAACATAAACTAATGGCTGGTTGGGAGCTTGGTATCAACCATCGTGAGTTTATTAGATCAAGCACTCTTGATTTAAGTTTGCATTATAAACAGGGCACTGGAGCAATGGGTGCACTAAGAGCTCCTGGAGAAGAAAATGGTGAAGGCACATCCCGCCCTCAAATTATTATAGCTAATGTCCAATTTAATCTGCCTTTTGCCGTAGGTAAACAACAAGTTCGTTATACTGGAGAATGGCGTGCCCAGTGGAATCAAACTCCGCTTGTGCCCCAAGATCGGTTTGGTATTGGCGGACGTTATACAGTGCGTGGTTTTGATGGTGAGGTTTTATTGTCAGCTGATCGTGGTTGGTTGATACGTAATGATTTGAGCTTTGCCCTTAGAAATACCAGACAAGAATTATATGTAGGGATTGATCATGGCCAAGTTGGTGGCCAAAGTAGCGAATCTTTGATCGGCACTCGTTTGACCGGAGGTGTAATAGGGTTACGAGGTAGTTTTTTGTGGTTTACTTATGATGTATTTGCAAGCGCGCCGCTTGCCAAACCTAGTGGTTTTAAGACCTCTTCTAAGCTTGCTGGTTTTAATCTTAATTTTTCGGTTTGAGAGAGATTATAGGTGAGAGTTTATAGATTAAATAATTTTCAAGGATAGTTAACTATGCGTTGGTATACTACTTTTAGCTTTATTTTGCGTGGTATTTTAGGCCTTGGCCTATGCTCAGTTATTGGTAGGATAGAAGCAGGGGACGATGATGGGCCTGTGGTAGTGCTGCCTAATCCGCCAGTAGCGCCATTTGTTGGAGAACCATTAGAAAAATCCCCTCCTCCTGTCCCAGTTCACTCATCAATTGTTGCTGATCCAACTGCTTCCCGTAATCAACAACCTACTGTCTTGGGTGTACCTACATCTAATACTGTAATACCACTGGTTAATATCCAAACTCCGAATGCCAGTGGAGTATCTCACAATATGTACAGTAGATTTGATGTTCCAGAACGAGGAGCGATTCTTAACAATTCGCGCGCTGATGTTCAAACCCAACTTGGCGGCTGGATACAAAGTAACCCTTGGTTGTCTAGAGGTAGTGCCCGGGTAATTCTTAATGAAGTTAATTCCAGTAATCCTAGTTTATTACGAGGTTTTCTTGAAGTTGCGGGTAATTCGGCCCAAGTGATAATAGCCAATCCCTCAGGCATAACCTGTAATGGATGCGGCTTTATTAATGCATACCGTCCTACATTGACTACTGGAGTTCCAATGTATAATAGCGGAGGGAATCTAGAATTATATCGGGTAGAAAGGGGGACTATTGAAGTTACTGGTAATGGGTTGAATGCTAAAGATGCTGATTATACCGATCTGATTGCTCGTGTAGTAAAGATTAATGCTGGCATTTGGACTAAAAAAGAGCTCAGAGTAACCACAGGTGCAAATTTAGTAAAAGCTGATAACACTACTCTACCAGAACCAATTTCACATAGTAGTAATGGGGCAACCCCAACTATTGCAATCGATGTTGCAGCATTAGGAGGGATGTATGCTCAGAAGATTACTCTTATAGGAACCGAAGATGGAGTGGGAGTAAGAAATGTTGGAACTATTGGAGCTGGGGTAGGAGAAGTAATTGTTAAGACAAATGGTCGCCTTGAGAACACAGGTCATATTATTGCTAGTGCAGAACATAATACTCAAATTGACGCCAGAGATGGAATTCAGAATAAAGGGACAATCTACGCAGGTGGTAATACCCAGATCACCACTTACGGTAGTATCGAAAATAATGGTGCAATTGCAGCATTTGGCGGTACTACATTAGAAGCTACTGGTGATGATAGTATTATAACT
>MGXJ01000004.1:0-6637 GCA_001801345.1 Gammaproteobacteria bacterium RBG_16_37_9
CGGTTTGCCAATCACCATTTTCATAACTAGAAAAAGCTTGATAAAATTCCTTATTATATTGTTCTAACTTCAAATCTGGTTCTTTAGCATTTAATTCGCCCAAAAGTTCGTAAACGTATACCTCTTGTTTTTTCCCTTTAACTGCCACCCGATCTAGCAAACGAAATTTAAATTTATCTTTTACTTTTTCATATATGAATTCACTCACCATGGCGGTAGTTCCATATATTTTATTTAATTCTTCTAAACGACTAGCTAGATTAACGGGATCGCCAAGCGAGGTATAACTTAATCTATCATCAGAACCAACATTACCAACAATTACTCGACCAGAACTAATGCCAATACGAGTGACAACTTCCGGTTTATTTTCTGCTCGCCATTTTAAATTCAACTGCTGTAGAGATTGTTGCATTCGCACCGCCGCCAAACAAGCATGCAGCGTATGATCCTCATCATCAATTGGTGCCCCCCAAAATGCCACCACCCCATCGCCTACATATTTATCAACAGTCCCATAAACATCAAGTATGATTTTAGTTATACATTGAAAATACTCCGACAAATATCGCATTAACTCTTCTGGAATAAAACTCTCAGAAAGCTGCGTAAAATTTTTAATGTCAGTAAAAAGCAAAGTAAGATCTTTTGACTCACCACCAACTGTAGCTATCTTGTTGCTAAGGATTAACTTCTTTACCAAAGTAATTGGCATGTAACGCTGGAAAGAATACAAGGCATTCTTCATTTTTATAAAAGAATCGGCCATTTCTGCAACTTCTTTAATTCGAGAAAACAAATACCTTATGCTTTCTAACTTTAACAAGCAGATCAAGTTAGCATCTTGTGCTAACCTTCTAATTGGACGACTAAGGCTCGATGCAAAAACAGAAGCCAGAAAAATACCGATGAGAAGCACAACACCTGTATAAAACGTGCCCACCAAAACATTTTTACGCAGTGGCGCAATAATATCATCCATAGGAGTTACAATTGCGACAAACCAAGGATCATCACTTGCACCATCTAATATTTTCTCATAAGAAGATACATAATCCTGGCCGCCACTTGAATATACAAACGGAGATTGTCGTTTGTGTTGATAAATTTTAAATGATTCTTGCAACCACGATCCTTTTGTGTTGGTAACTTCTGGCAATTTATCAAACTTCAATAAGTCCCCATGCTTTGCATGCGCTGCTATGATATACCCAGCCTCATCAATTACAAAAATAAAACTATTTTCAGTAAGCTTAATATCCTTTACATAATTAGCGATCGCGCCAAGCAACATATCTATACCCAAAACACCCTTTAAATTTCCCTTAGCATCATAAACGGGAAATGCCGAGGTAATCCCAAGTTGGGTTTCTTGACTACCTATCTTAACAAAACGATAGATAACCCAAGTTAAATGTTTTTTAAGCTGAGCTTGTTGATACCATGGTCTTGAACGTGGGTCTATTTCAGTAAATTCTGATTTTTTTGTGGTTAATATATTTCCCTGGGCGTCCAGATTTTTTTTTATAACTCTACTAACGTTACCATCCCGCAAAATCACCTCTTCAATAAAGCCTTTATCTGCTTCTCTATTTAACCAATACCAGTTCCCATTAATATCACCCCAATAAGCGCCCACTAAATTTTTATTATCAGCAATAAGTCCATATAAAAATCTAGTAAACTCTGGTTTTTTGGGATCAACGACTCCTTCGCTAAACATACGATAAGCTATAGAAATATTACTATTTAGAGGATTAAGATAACTTCTGATTTGTTCAGAAACTTTTCCACTAGATTGTGATAGATAATTTTTTGATGATTCGACTAAAATCGAATTTAAGGTAAAATAATTGATTCCTATAATTACAACAGAAATTCCAATAAGCAAAATAAGCACGATGCTCAAGATGCTTAGACGAATGCTAAACTTTGCTTTAGGCAACTGAGCTAAAACATTAAAAGATAGTTTTGTTCTAAAATCCATTTTTGGCACTCAAAAAAAATGTCATCCTCGGGCTTAACCCGAGGATCTTTATAATTTAGATCTTCTCTCTCCTATAGAGATCCTCGGATCTGCGCTTCGCTTGTCCGAGGATGACAGACAATGAGAGACCTGCTCTCGCTGCGCTCGTTTAGTCTGGACTATTGTATATTTAGCTCCTTCGGAGCTTACTCAGTCGCTTCCTTAATACTCAACCTCACTTTACCCGCACGGTCTACCTCGAGAACTTTAACTTTTACCTCTTGTCCCTCTTGCAAATACTCGCGCACATCACTGACTCTCTTGGCGGCAATTTGCGAGATATGAACTAACCCATCTTTATTTGGGAGAAATGATACTACTGCCCCAAAATCCATAATCTTGGTAACTGTGCCACTATATATTTTACCAATCTGAGCTTCGGCAATTAAATCCTCAATTCGCCTTTTTGCTTCTGCAGCTGCAGCTTTATCAACCGATGCAATCATTACTGTGCCATCATCTTTAATATCAATGGTGGCTCCTGTTTCTTCAACAAGTCCTCTAATTACTGCGCCGCCCTTACCAATAACATCACGGATTTTCCCTGGATTAATGTGCATTGTAGTAATGCGGGGTGCAAAATCAGAAATATGTTCACGTGGCGCAGCAATTTTAGCATGCATTATATTAAAAATATGAATTCGTGCTTCTTTTGCTTGATCAAGAGCAAGCTGCATAATTTCTTCGGTAATACCATCGATTTTAATATCCATTTGTAATGCAGTAATACCTTCTGCAGTTCCAGCAACTTTAAAATCCATATCACCTAGAAAATCTTCGTCTCCTAGAATATCAGTTAAAACTGCGAAACGTTCGCCTTCTTTAATTAGACCCATGGCAATCCCAGCAACTGAAGATTTAATGGGAACTCCAGCATCCATTAAAGAAAGACTAGCACCACATACTGATGCCATAGAACTTGAGCCATTTGATTCAGTAATTTCTGAAACCACTCGAAGGACATACGGAAACTCTTCTGCACTTGGAATTACTGCTTGTAAAGCACGCTTGGCTAAATTTCCATGACCAATCTCTCGCCGCCTTGGACTCCCCATCATCCCTACTTCACCAGTTGAATACGGAGGAAAATTATAATGTAACATGAAGTTCTCTTTACTTTCTCCAGCTGGAACATCAATCACCTGGGCATCGCCAGCAGTTCCTAATGTTGTAACAACAAATGCTTGAGTTTCGCCTCGAGTAAAAATTGCTGAGCCGTGTGATCTTGGCAATACACCTAGATTAATATCAATTGGTCTAACGGTTTTTTTATCACGACCATCGATTCTTGGCTGTCCTGCTAAAATTCGACCGCGCACTATTTGACGCTCTATATCATGCACAATATTGCCAACATGTTCTTTTGTTGGGCTATCATCTTGATCTTCTAGCACAAAAAGATCTATCGCTTCATTACGAATTTCATCTAACTTAAGCGAACGAGATTGTTTATTAGTAATCTCATAAGCGGCAGTTAATTTTGCCTCTGTCGCTTTCTTAATTTTAGTAACTAGTTCATGATGCGCTTGTGATGGTTTAAAATCCCATTTTGGTTTACCTGCATCTTTGGCAAATTCTTTTATGGTTTCAATTGCTACTTGCATTTCTCTATGCCCAAACATCACCGCTCCGAGCATAATTTTTTCAGACAATTCACCTGCCTCAGATTCAACCATTAAAATTGCAGTTTTGGTGCCAGCCACCATTAAATCTAAATCCATGGTCTCTAATTGCTTAACTCCTGGATTAAGAATGTAAGCACCATCTTTATATCCCACACGCGCAGCAGCAAGCGGACCATTAAACGGAATACCAGAAATTTCTATGGCAGCAGCAGCACCAATCAAAGCTGGAACATCTGGTAAAATATCAGGATCAAGGGACATTACAGTCGCAACTACTTGGGTTTCATTTATAAAATCATCTGGAAATAATGGTCGCAGCGGTCTATCAATTAAACGGGAAATCAAGGTTTCCTGCATACTCGGGCGCCCTTCGCGCTTAAAGAAACCTCCAGGCAATCTACCGCAAGCATAATACCGCTCTTGATAATTTACAGTTAAGGGAAAGAAATCTCGCTCAGCCCTCGCTTCTTTTTCAGCCACAACAGTTACTAGAACTACAGTATCTCCCATAGTAACCATAACTGCACCGGTTGCTTGTCTTGCAATAGCACCAGTTTCTAAAGTAACAATTTGTTCGCCATATTGAAAAGTTTTTTTGATATATTTCATTAAAAGTTATTCCTATCTTATAAATTAACAACAAGGATCTCCATAACACGAGTCTTCTCATAGAGATCCTCGGATCTGCGCTTCGCTTGTCCGAGGATGACAAGAGTAGTGTCATCCTCGGGCGAAGACCCGAGAGGATCCCGCATAATACGCTCGAACCCTATCCACGCAGATTTAAACGCGTAACAACACTACGATATCTTTCGTTATCTTTATTTTTTAAATAATCAAGTAATTTTCGACGCAAGTTAACTTTGCGAATTAAACCACGGCGAGAGTGGTGGTCTTTAACATGAGATTTAAAATGTTCAGTAAGCTGATTGATATCATTGGTCAAAAGCGCAATTTGCACTTCCGGTGAACCAGTATCTCCTTCTTCCAAGCCATATTCCTTAATAATGCTTGCCTTTAAGGCAGGTGATAATGACATAAAACCTCTCTTTTTTAACGTTAAACCAATGGGACGCACAAAAACGAAGAACGTATATCGACAAAAAACATTTGATCTTAAAATACGCTGTGCTTAATTCTTGCCAACCGCTGTCATTCGCAGAAGGTTTTAAAAGAATTCTATTTTTGTAAGTTAACACTTTTAACTTAAGAATTCTATTAAATTGTTACCCAATTGATAAATGGTAGCCGCAAGCTTTAGCTTGCGTTTTCTGACAGCGCAAGCTAAAGCTTGCGGCTACCGCTCGGTTAAACATCATTACCAATAGCTTCCACCGGACAATTGGATAGAGCCTGTTCACACAGCGCCATACCCTCTTCTGAATTAGGCTGGGCTTTTACATACATTCCGCCATCTTTATCAGTTGCAAAAAAATCACCCGCAATATCAACACATTGCCCGCAACTAATGCAGTTGGTATCTACATAATATTTACCTGCAACATTCTTTGCTGATTTTGCGCTTTTGTCTGCCATATTTATTGCTCCTTATTTTATTTAGTGGATCAATTATAATCGACCCGTTACCATTTTTCGTGGCGTTACTTTACCATCTAACATAACTTCACCAACACCCAAAAACTTACCATCTTTACTCTTTAACTTAACCCAACCTGGGCTTGGAGAGTATGGGACCAATACGGCCTGTCCTAGGGACATATAATAAACCATATCTTGAGTCAAAGCTATTTCTGGCATATCAAGCAACATTGATTCTATTGGCAATAAAAACTTATCTAGCTCCTTGTAATTTTTTTTCATTATGTCATCCTCGGACAAGCGAAGCGCTGATCCGAGGACCAGAGCTAATTCCTGCAGTTTATCTAAAGAGACCATTTGTTCTGCTTGATATGGGCCAACCACTAGACGTCTCAAAGCAACAACATGAGCCCCGCATCCTAATTCTTCACCAATATCAACGATCAAAGTGCGCACATATGTCCCTTTGCTACAGTATATATCAAACTCTGCCAAATCATTTTTAAAATCTAATAATTGCAATTCATAAATATTAATTTCTCTAGAATCTCGTTTAATTTCAATGCCTTGTCGCGCCAATTTATATAAAGGCTGGCCTTTATGTTTGATCGCAGAATACATCGGGGGTAATTGTGAAATTTTACCTCTAAATTTTGGCAAAATTCTTTCAAAAGATTTAACGCCAATATCTTTAACAATGCGTTTTTCGATAATCTCGCATTCACTATCGCCACTTGCTGTAGTTTCTCCCAATTTACCAGTAACAAGATAGCGCTTGTTGGCTTCAAGTAAAAATTGAGAAAATTTAGTTGCCTCACCAAAACAAATTGGCAGCATACCACTTGCATTGGGATCAAGGCTACCGGTGTGCCCGGCCTTATTTGCACTAAATATTTTCTTTACCGTCTGTAATGCTTCATTAGAAGTAAATCCTACTGGTTTGTCTAACAACAAAATTCCACTAATATTGCGTTTCATAGGTATAATTAACTGATTTAGGACTATGTATCACGTTTTCTTTCATCCGAGGCAACAGCCGCATCAATCAGCTCAGAAAGCTTTTGACCGCGCTTGATTGATTCATCGTAAATGAAATTAAGTCGGGGAGTTAAACGCAAATTGAGATCATGTGCAAGTGATTTTCGTAAAAATACCGCTTCTTCCTGTAACATTTTCTTAGCTTCTTCAGCTTTTATTTCATCAAAAACACTAAAAAAAACTTTAGCTACTGATAAATCAGCTGCGATACTTACCGAGGTAAGCGTGATTTTAGTAAAAATCCCTCGCTTAGGATGCTTGAGCAAAATCCTACCCAGTTCACGCTGAATTAGTTCTTCAATGCGTCTTTTACGTTTTTCATCGGGCATATATTTACCACAATATTAATGTGTCAAGCATGTTATCCCCGAGAAAGCACACTACTATCCGGGGAGAGGTAGCCGCAGAC
>MGXJ01000004.1:6665-13170 GCA_001801345.1 Gammaproteobacteria bacterium RBG_16_37_9
AGCTTGCGGCTACCACCAAATTTATATAATTTAGTAGATGGCCGTGTAGGTGTAATCCTCGATCTTAGGCGCATATTAGAGTTCTTTCAAAACCTAGTATTTTGACATAATACAAGGCGCACATGAAGCGAGCAAGCGGATCCCGTTTAGAAACATAACGGGACAAGGTTTACTTCTAAGTAAATAAGCATTACTCGCAACATCCTGTTGCTCGCCCTTGCGGGCCTGCCTTCGGCAGTTGCGAAATTTGACACATCCATGTCAAATTTGTGCGAGCGAATGTGCAACGCAGTAGTATGACAAAAGACGCGAGTTTTGAAAGAACTCTATTTGATCATACCACTTTCCAACATAAACCTTGCAAATTTTTGATACCTTGCTTGATTTGATTTAGCAGGATCGTCAGCAAAATATGGCAAAGTTATAAACCAAACTTTTTTATTCAAAGCATTATTTAATTCTGGATGGTTGGTTGAAAATTTTTTCCAACTTTCATGCGGATGTTTTTTAAGATATGCCACTGCCTGCCGCAAAGCATAAGTGAATTTAGTTAAAATAGGATCATGAAGCTTATTTTTATGGGTAACTAATATTAATTCATCATATTTAGGGAAACCATATTCTTCAGGGTAAAAAACCTTTAAATCTTTTCCAGCAAGCTTGATCGCCACCGGCTCAAAATTACGCATACCACCAGTAAAACCATCGATCTTACCTGTAAGTAAAGCTTGGGTAAGATTAAATTTTACATTAATCAATTCAACATCGCTCAAGCACAAATTAGCAGCCTTTAGCATAGTAGAAAACATAATGCTATCAGTTGCTGGATCACTGTAACCAATGCGCTTTCCTTTTAAATCACTAATCGAATTAATCTTCCCATTTTTTAAAACAATAAAACAGTTTAGCGGAACATTAATTAAAGTAGCAAAACGCGCTAGCGGCAATTTTTGGGTCACATGACGCACTAGCGCTGGTTGATAAGTCACAGCAATATCTGCTTGATTAGCTATAACCATTTTTTCTCCACAACTTGCATCTGCAGGAGAAATAAATTTAACCTTAATTCCATGCATAGCAAAAAAACCTTCCTGTTCGGCCACAAAAAGCGGAGCATGGTTAGGATTAATAAACCAATCAAGCACCACAATCAGTTGTTTTTGCTCGGTGGCAAAAGCCGATAGATGAAATACAAAAAATAAAAAAACTGATATTTTTCTAAGAGTTTTATTCATAATTCCAAAACACCATTCGTTTCATCAGTAAATCAATCAAAAAATAAAAAGCCAAAGTCAAAATAATTAAAACTAATAAAGCGGCAAACATTAAATCTATTTGCATTCGCGAATTAGCATTTAAAATTAAAAACCCAAGTCCGTGGCTTGCACCAACCCATTCGCCAATTACAGCACCTATCGGCGCAAACGTTGCCGCAACCCGAAGACCATTGCCAAGCGCTGGTAAAGCTGCGGGAATACGAATACGATACAATATTTGCCATTTAGTCGCGTTCATCGTTTGGGCTAAATCTAAGTAACATTTAGGCGTCTGACGTAACCCATCATAAAATGAGCTGGTAATTGGAAAAAACAACATCAAACATGTTGTGGCAATTTTTGATGCAATCCCATAACCAAACCAAATTACAAACAAAGGTGCAATTGCAAAAGTAGGCAATGCCTGACTAATTAGCAAGGCCGGTAAAAACCATAAGCGTATGGGACGAAAATATACGAGCATTAAAGCCCAAAATACTCCGAATAATAGACTTAAAACAAATCCAAGCAACGCTTCTATTACAGTCGGTATGGATTGTTGAAAAATCAAGCCGGCATATTGTTGTAAACTTTTTAAAACTAAAATTGGTGAGGGCAAAATATATTCTGGCAGATTAAATACCATAACAATAACCTGCCAGATTAAAATTAGCACTATCGCACTTATTATTCCTCGTAGTAGCATCATTTAAAATACCTGTAGATAAATAACTGGTCGAGATCCTCGGGTCAAGCCCGAGGATGACAAAAAGTGGATTGTCATCCTCGCGCTTTTTTGCTGTCATACTCGCGCCCTTTTGTTGTCATCCTCGGGCTTTTTTGCTTGTCATCCTCGGGCTTGACCCGAGGATCTACCAAACACAATCATCAGCCAGCATCTTCAATAGTCTTGCCTGCTCTTTGAGCAAATTTATATCCGTAGAATCCCGTGGAATTGTTCCACATGGTTTAATTAAATTGCTTATTTTTGCTGGAGAGCCAGTTAAGATATAAATATAATCTCCCAGTCGCAAAGCCTCTAAAGGATCATGAGTAACGAGCAAAACAGTCCGATTTACTAATAATTCTGCTGCTAAATTTTGTAATTTAAATCTCGTTATAATATCTAAAGATGAGAATGGCTCGTCCATTAGAATCACTTGACGATCCTCAATTAAAGATCTTACCAAAACAACCCGCTGTCTCATGCCATAAGATAATTGACTCGGCTTCTTTCTGCTAATACCTACCAAACCAACTTTTTCAAGCAAAGCAATAACTCGCTGTTTCAATAGCTCGGTTATTTTTTCACTACGCAAATAAAAACCAAGCAGTATATTATCCAAAATATCTAACCACGGCAGCAACGAATCTTGCTGCGTCATACATGTAAGTCGACCATGTAATGGTTGACTATCTGAGGTAGCAATATCTCCTGAGCATTCTGTATCTCCGTTATATTTTAGACTGGCAATAAATCGTAAAATTGAGGTTTTGCCAACTCCGCTTGGACCGAGCAAACATGTCCATTTATTAGCTGGCAGATAAAAATCAAATTGATTAAAAAGCTGAAGTTCGTGATAACGAATATTGAGATTAGATACTGTAATCGATGGCGCCTGATTGTGATTCATTCGAACAATCATAGCATTAAAATCAACTGACACCAATGCAATAGAAAACCTGCGGAATCCTTTGATAAACCAAGCGCCTTATTTGCCTCTATATTTGTTAGCTGAATCCTAAAACCACGAGAAATTAGCATTCACTAAAATAAAATTGCAGTGTGGTGCTAACTTGTTTTTAGAGATTTTTTAGGTTGCAGCAGCTCCGCCAGCATCGGAACAAAAAATAGTTCTATCTTCTTTTCCATAGAGCAATTCTAAAATATACCGAACTTGATAAAAACCAATGTGTTTGCGAATGGTGCCATAGATCTCGTGTTCATGACCATGTTGTACTTCATCAAATTCCCCACCATTTACTTCATAGATAATAGGATTAGCGTCTGCTTTCGTTTGCTCAATGAGATTTGCAAATTCAAATGGTGTAAAACTTCTCTGATTAAAGCGTTCTATACCTTTCAGCGGTGAATCTTCTTCTTTGGCGAATTCCAAAAGTTCTGCATTAATTCCCTCGATCGTGCTTCCTTTTTCGGATAAAGTTCGTAGTTTGTCTATTAATTTAACTTTCTGCTGTTGTTTATCCTTACCCTTAAGTTTATCAGTGTGAATTATAGCAATATTGGTCACTGGAAACGTGGTAGAGTTAAAAAGCTTGAAACAGCTACTATCTAAGTAGTTAACGCTAACTTCTCCTGAAGAAGGATTTAAAATGCCGCCGGCATCAATTAAATCAAAGCTAATACTTTTAGGTTCTCCACTGCGAATAGCTTTGATGTATTCATCAACACTATTATACACATTTAACTTGACCTCTACACCTTTATATTCTGCCCTAATAAGATCATTAAAATATCCGATTTTAATAGGTTGAGCGGGATAACCATGAATATCATTAATAATAATGTTTTTGTAGCCACCAATGTTTATAAGTGCATCGACAAAAATGTATGCTGGCAGAAAATCTCCGCCCAAAAAGGTTGTATGGACAATTGGCATTTTTCTATCGGGGTATTTTTGGACAATGTCATTGACCAGTCTGAGAGCAACAAATGCTAGATTTTTCAATGGGAGACAACATGCTTCAAGGCCATAATAACCATTATCCTTAAGGATCTCACTGCCATAACCATTATCTTTATATACCGATGCAAACTTTTTAATAAAGGCGCGTATTTGTCCCTCTTTACCAATAAGCGCCGGAAATAAAGTTTGTATATCTGCATCTGATAGATCTGAGGCTGTTTCAGCTGTAGCTGTAGCGGCAGCACCACCAGTAGCCGAACCTTCTGAATGTAAAAGAATTTCGTGCCGCACGAAATTTTTAAATTTTTTGAGTTCTGGCGTCGCGGTGTCATTAAATTGCCATTCTTCAACCCCTGGCGCAGCAGTGGCTGGCATTACGTATATTGCACATAATAAAAACAGGCATCCAAAGCCAAGAGCGATCACATTTTTTTTAATTTTTAACATAAAGTAGCCTTTTTTGGTTAATATCAATTAAAATTTAGCGCCTAAACATTTTCTGTTACTTCTAATATAGCGCAAACCAAAAATATTACATTAAGGGAATCTTAAGGCCTTGTAGCAGCACTCAACTGGGTAATCATATAGCCCACGAGAAGCCCCTTATAATCACATCATGTGCGTGTCACACAAGGCTTTTAGTATATTTTTTCTATGTATTAGTCTAGGCTAGAACTTAAGTGTTTTATTAAAGTTAGCAAAGGTAGTAACAAATCTGTAGGGCAGATGTTCATCTCTACCTTTGGTTATACCCAATCTTTTTGTTTGTATAATATCTATGGGTTTGTATCCACAAGAATAAATATAAAATCTATTTAGATTAAACTGTTTTTTATCCCACTTTGTCACCTTCAAATTCAAAGATCTGCATAATAACGCTTGACCACAACATAGTTTTTCTAATGGCCGCGGATTAGTAGAATTTTTTTGAGGGTTTAGAGACTGCATAAATTGCAGCATTTTTTGGGTATTTTTTCCATGTAAAAATGGAAAAGCAGATTTTATTAAAACAGCATTACCATCGCCTTGGCAGCTAATATTTAATGAATCCCCGCCCCGCGAGTAATACATATATATAGTCCCTGGCGGCATAAACAGCGCTTTTCTTTTATGGGTGTAACCTAAATAGGAATGACTTGCTTTATCATTAATATAATAGGCTTCAGTTTCAATAATTATTGCTTTGAGCCAAACATTCTTGTATTTAACAGATAATATTTTACCCAAAAGATCTTTTGCAACAATCTGTGGATCACGAGCAAAAAATGAACGTGGTAGCATAAAATTTGTATCTTTACCCATTCATATAATCTCATCGAATAGAATAATTACTTAGCGCTCGTTGTTTCAGAAGGTCTAATAGGATTTTGCCAAAATTTAATGTTTCAAAAAAATAATTATTTTCTAGAATCCTGTCATAAATTATTACTTAGGCATCTATCTAAGGCTTGGATTCATAAACCAATCATCATTCGGTTCTTTGGAACCACTTTCATTAGAGCCGTTTGGAGCTGAACTGCTGCTTGATTGTTCATTACTTGGTGATACTGTAGCCAACTCATACTCATCAGCATCACCAGAACTATTTTTGCTTGAACTACTGCTGCTTGATGTAGGCATTGCTGACTTTGACATCGCATCATAAAATTCTTCCCAGTTTCCGTCGTTAGGCGGTTTACCTTCTAATTCCGCAAAGGTTTGAAATTACAAAACTGGACAAAATTGTATTTCAATTTGTCAAAATTTTACCAAAATCTAATACTTCGGAAAAATAATTACTTTCTAAAACTCCATCACTAACACCATTAACATGTATAAGGACAGGAAAACAAGAAAACCCTTTCGGACGAACAAGATGCTTTATTTTTTGCTGCACTTCTTCCACAACACTCATTCCAATTTCTTGTTTTGAAAATTTAATTTCGCAAACAAACAGCGTATTAAACCTAGTTTGTATTAGATAGTCGATTTGACAAGGCTGATATCTCTTGGTCTTTCTTTGAAAGTATGGGTTAGCTGTAACAATATTTTCTGGCTTTAGTCCTAACATTTGATTGATGGAGTCCCGATTATTTAATACTAAATTCTCAAACTGAAGTCCTAATATGGTCATCCAACCGGGAAAACCTTCTACCGACTTAAAATTAAAGACATTGTTTTCAATATCTGATAAATGTTTTTCAACATATTTTAGATAAAATCGCAAATAATTATCACTCAGCCTATATTGAGCAATTTTAGATGGACGCTGCGAACTAATGCTCCATGTAAAATCTTTTTTTATAAAACCAGATTTTATTAGATCATCGAGCAATTCACTTACATATCCAGTCTTTTCCACCTTAAGTTTCTTACAAATATCGTCGTATTCCAAACTTCCATCTACCAATAACCTCACTATTTTTTTATAAGTATCACTTCTAATAGAAAATAAATCAGTGAAAATATTTTCAAACTCTCGAACTAACATCCCACCCTTTTTAAAACACAAATTGTTTATATTTTCTTCGGCTGTCTTAGCCGGCGCTACTTCTTCTAAATACCTTGGCACCCCTCCTATAACAGAAAGTATCTTGAACTTTTCATAAGCAGATATTCTGT
>MGXJ01000004.1:13185-15640 GCA_001801345.1 Gammaproteobacteria bacterium RBG_16_37_9
GGCAAAGAGAGCTCTTCCAATGTCAAAGTATAGGAGATACGCCCCAAAAAACCGCTACTTGAAATAATATTTTTTTCTATCCATGCTGATGCTGAACCACAAAGTATTAAAATCAATTTTGGATTCTTCTTAAAATAAATATCCCAAGCTGCTTTAAGTTTCCCAAGAAAATTTGGATCTTTAAAACCCATCCACGAAATTTCATCAAATAGCACAATCACTCTACCCGACTTGATTTTATCTGCAAAAAAACCAAATAATTTATACCAATCATCCACTTTAATTTCTGGCAATCCTGTTTGTTGACTCAATTCATAAGAAAATAAATTACGTTGATCTTGAGCAGTTGTTCCTTTAACCGGCGGCATACCTGTAAACTGATAAAATTTATATTTTTTACCAAACTCTGCTACAAGCCTGCTTTTTCCTATTCTTCTTCTTCCTTGAACAACAATCAAACTAGCTGTTTGTTTTTTGGTAAACCGATCCAATTCCTGTAATTCTTTATGACGACCTATAAACTCGTGATCCATATGCAATTTCCAAATTTTAAAAATTGATTTATTTTACTACGTAAAAATGACATTTGTCAATTTTACGTAGTAAAATCACGCTAGTTTTTTACTACGTAAAATTGACAAATGTCATTTTTACGTATCAAGTTTTATTTATTCTTGACACCAAAAAAACACCAGCGTAGATTGACCACTCCCAAGGTACCTTGTTTTTAAAGTGAAACGGGAAGCTGGTGTAAATCCAGCGCTACCCTCGTAACGGTAAGCATGTTTTTCAGAACAACGCCATTGTAGCTCTTGCTATGAGAAGACTCTGAAGACAGATATTTTTTAGACATAGATATCACTTGCAAGCCCGGAGACCGGCCTTGAGCAATCTTAAGTCTAAAATAGACTGGGATTATTCAATCTACTGCGAAGGACGGCCAATGAACAGCAACTGATAGATTTTATTATCCTAAAAAGACTAGTTAACCACTCCTCATATTGCTGGCAATGGCACAAGTGATTAAAGATATTTAATTCTCTTTCCATCTACTATCTGGATTCATAAGCAAATTATTGATATCTTCATCATCATCCCCAGAACTATTTTCGCTTGAACTACTGCTGCTTGATGAAGGCATTGCTGACTTTGACATCGCATCATAAAATTCTTCCCAGTTTCTGTCGTTAGGCGGTTTACCTTCTAATTCCGCAAAGGTTTGGGCACCATATTCTTTCCTCAAAAGACTTTCTAATTCTTTAAATTTTTTTCTACTCTTTTCCAAACATTTTTCCAACATCATCTGGGTGATCATAATCTCAGATTTTTTATTTTTCAATTCTATAAATCTAGCTCGCAGAAGATCTAATGAGGTTTGATTACATAAGTTTTCATTATTTATAATAGATTTAATTTCTTCTCCTACAGAAACATTTTGGCCTCTTTCATCCTTCTTTTTACATCCTTTTAATAATAATAGCGTTCTCACTACGTCGACACAATCAACTTCATTACCACTTGCATCTATTATAGTTTTGACATAACACGCTTCATGAAAAAACGTATTCCCATTATCTTTAGGCACGTCAATTGCAACACCCGACTTAACTAAAGACGCCATTCCAAAAAGATCCCCTTTACCTAATTTGTCATAAAGCAATGTGTTAGCTGTTTTTGCGCCATATTTTTCTTCCAAGATAGTTATTAATGCTAATACTTTTGCCTTGTTGCCCTCAATAACTTCTTTTGCCTCTGGCGATAATGATTCTTTTGTCTTCTCTAATATAAACCTATTCAACCTCACCTCATATAGAATATCCAGTGGAGCACACCCGGCATTATTTATTTTGTTTATCGCTTCTTTAATTTCCTCATTGTGAGCTCTCAATAGCACTTTTACCATCGTGTTATAAAAATCAACATCCCTTTTAGCTACATCTTTGCTATTTCTATTATTTTCTTCATGCATGACTAGCTCTCCCACTACTTCGCCAGAACATGCAATATGGAGCGGGGTATCTCCATAATCATTAGCTATACCAATTTTAGCTCCTAATTCAACCAGTTTTCCAGCTGCTTCAAAATTGCCATAACATACTGCACAATGAAGCGGTGTTGCGCCTTCATTATTTTTTGCATTAACGTTTGCTTTTTTTAATTCGACCAACCGCTCTATCTCTGTAACAGCATTTTGTGCTACTGCAGCAAAAAGTAATACATTAGCTATATCAGCATTAGAATTAGAGCTAGAGCTGGAGCTGAACCCATCCTTACCACAATAAACACTCGGACTAATCATGATCATTGATACACATATAACAATCAGAATATAAATTTTGCAGATTGTATTGGACATATTTTTATATTAACAAAGGTGTCAAGTCCTTACAACATACAACAAAGACCCGTTATGGTTTGATCTATTTACAAAGACAAGAGCGTTGTATGTTGTAAG
>MGXJ01000004.1:15713-23870 GCA_001801345.1 Gammaproteobacteria bacterium RBG_16_37_9
CAAATAAGAGCGCTAAAGAACCTGCGATATAGATAGAAGAATAAGTGCCAATAACAATACCAATCATCATCGCAAGCGAAAAACCTCGTAACATCTGACCACCAAAAATTAGTAACGCAGTAATCACTGAAAACGTTAAACCAGAAATCATGATCGTTCGCGATAAAGTTTGATTCACTGATAAATTTAAAATTTCAGTTGCAGTAGCCTTACGAACTTTGCAGAAATTTTCTCGCGCCCGATCATAAACAACGATAGTATCGTTTAGTGAATAGCCGATAACTGTAAGTAACGCCGCAAGACCAATCAAATCAAACTCTACATGAAAAAACGAAAATAAACCTAAAATCAACATAGGATCATGAATCAAAGAAATAGCAGCACTAACTGCAAAGCGATATTCAAAACGAAAAGCAATATAAACCATGGTGCCAAGCAAAGCGATAATAACTGCTAAAATCCCGTTAGTTACAAGTGTCTTACCAACTTGTGAACCAATCATTTCTCCTCGCTGTAGTTTGGCTTTAGGAATAGCTTTTAAAACCTTATCTATCATTTGCTGCTGATTTAAATCTTTGTGCAGTTTTAATCGAATCATAACATCTTTTGAACTGCCATATGCTTGGGTAACCGCCTCTAAACCGGCTGCGCTCAACTGTTGGCGAATCTGATTCAAATCTGGGGACATGGCATAACTTACTTCAATTTGCATCCCACCAGTAAAATCCAAGCCTAAATTTAGCCCATTAAAAATTAATGACCAGATGGAAAAAACAAGTAATAGCGATGAAAACAAAAACGCCCATTTTCGTTGTGCCATAAAATCTATTTTTGTTTTATGCGTAAAAAATTCCATAGTTTTGATACCTGTTAATTAGTTTTCTAACACCCATATTGCTGTCATCCTCGGACAAGCGCAGCGCAGATCCGAGGATCTCAATACCGCACAGTAGATCCTCGGGTCAAGCCCGAGGATGACAAGTAATCAAGCACGAGAGCTTGCATTCCTCTGGTCTTGCCCGAGGACGCTTGACACGAATGATGACAAGGAGCGAAGAGAAGGGTCTAACCCCCTTTCTTCGCTTATATCCCTATCGACAATTTCTTTATACTCCTTCCACCATAAACCCAATTCACAATCGCTCGCGTATAAACGATTGAAGTTAACATTGAAGTCAATAGTCCTATGGTTAGCACCACAGCAAACCCTTTCACCGCACCAGTGCCCAAAGCAAATAACACCATCGCCACAATTAAAGTAGCAACGTTAGCATCGACAATAGTAGCAAATGCTCGCTTGTAACCAGCATAAATACTAGCTTGCGGACTTATACCATTACGCAATTCTTCTCGAATACGTTCGTAGATTAAAACGTTTGAATCAACAGCCATGCCTACAGTAAGCACCATACCGGCCATACCAGGCAAAGTTAAAACCGCACCCAAAATTGATAAAATCGCTACCATAAAAATTAAATTAAGTAAAAGAGCGGTATCTGCAATCAAGCCAAAAAATCTATAATAAAATGCCATAAAGAACATTACAAATACATAACCCACAAGAATTGAAATTACCCCTTTATAAATATTGGCTTTACCCATACTTGGACCCATAGTAATTTCCTGGGCCATACTAACAGGCGCAGTTAACGCACCAGAGCGTAATAACAAAGATAAATCTTGAGCATATTTTTCACTACGCAACCCTGTAATCTCAAAATTATTACCAAGCGCTGATTGAATGGTTGCGACACTAATTATTCTTTCTACTGGACGATTAATAGTTGTGGCTTTACCATTAATTATTTGTTGTTCTGATTTAGTTTCAACATAAACTACCGCCATTGCTTTTCCAATATTCTCAGAAGTAACGCGGTTAAAAGTGCTTTCTCCACCGCCACCGAGATGCACACTCACCGCTGGACGTCCATCTTGAGAAAAACTAGCTGCAGAATATGTAATAGAGCTTCCTTGAAGGATTATTTGATCTTTTAATAATATTTTATGCCCTTCATACTCATATAATCTTGAGCCAAGTGGCATATCTCCAGACACTGCTGCTTCAACATCATGTTCAGCATCCACCATCTGAAATTTTAAAGTTGCAGTTTTGCCGATAATTTCTTTAGCACGCACTGTATCTTGAATTCCAGGTAAATCGACGCTCACATGGTCTGTTCCTTGACGTTGCACGATTGCTTCACTAACTCCTAGTTCATTAACTCGATTGCGCAAAATATTTACCGTTTGATCGATAGCATAATCGACTGTTTTGAGTATAGTGCTTTCTGACATTATAACCTGGAGTTTTTCTACCCCATTAGATGTAACCCGAGTAAACAAATAATCTTTTAAACGACGATTTAGCTCAGCCTGACCTTTTTCTAAATTATCAGCATCGCGAAAAGTAATCGATATGCCATGAGGATGAATACGCTCTATTGATAAATAACGCACTCCAGCTTCTCTTAAATCATTGATGATCGATCGCAAATCACCATCTTCACGCTTTTTAATCATGTCATTTAGATCGACTGCATATAAAAAGTGCACACCGCCACGTAAATCTAGGCCCAACTTCATTGGATTTGCGCCTAAAACTTGCAACCATCTCGGTGTTCGAGAAGCAAGGTTTAAAGCAACAACATAGTCATCACCCAAATTAGCCTTGATAACATCCCGAGCTTTTATTTGCGTATCGGCATCGGCAAAACGAATTAGTAAATTGTCATTTTGCTTTTCAAACTCAAGATATTTTATTTGATTATGAGCTAAAGTTTTTTTTGTCTGATCTAAAATATCACCAGTTATAATTGAAGTGCTACTAGCAGAAATCTGCACTGCCGGATCAACTCCAAATAAATTTGGCACTGCATAGATGACTGCAACAACCAGCAAACCGATTAACAATAAATTTTTCCATAATGGATAATGATTTTGCATAATATTAATACTCTAGTTATCATTGTGAACCAGCGGTAGCCGTAGATGGTAGCCGCAGGCTAAAGCCTGCGGCTACCATCTACGGCTACCGCCCTCCACAGTTATACAGTTTTCATAGTCCCACGTGGCACTACGTTTGAAACCGCTCCTCTTTGAATAGTAATATTGGTATTTTCAGCAACGTTAAGCACAATAAAATCATCTGTAATTTTTTCAATTTTACCCAAAACTCCGGCAACCGTTATTACTTCGTCTCCTTTTTGTAAATTACCCACTAGATTTTTGTGTTCTTTCGCTCTCTTGGATTGTGGACGAATGACCATAAAATACATAAATAGCACCAAAAGAACAATCATTGGCAATATTGACATTAAACTTTGGGTTGTGCTTTGTGCTGGCGCAGCATTGGTTGCAACTTGAGCAGTATCTGCAAAAGCTTCTGTGATTAAATTCATATTTACTCTCCACTATTGTTATATAATTGGTAAAAATTAGTTACGAACTGCGATAATTTACCCTGTTCTAACGCTTGGCGCAAATTTGTCATCAATTTTTGATAAAAATAAAGGTTATGAATAGTATTTAATCGCGCGCCTAAAATCTCGCGACATCGATCTAAATGGTGCAAATATGCCCGCGTGTAATACTTGCAAGTATAACAATCACAATTTTGATCCAGGGGTGACAAATCATTTTTATGCGCACTATTGCGAATACGCACCACACCTTGAGAGGTAAATAAATAACCATTACGCGCATTTCGAGTTGGGAGGACACAATCAAACATGTCAACCCCGTTTAATACCCCCTCTATTAAATCTTGCGGCGTGCCAACTCCCATTAAATATCTGAGTTTGTTTTCGGGTATTTGTGTTGCTAAATGCTGCAGAATTTTAAACATCTCATGCTTTGGCTCTCCTACTGCTAGCCCACCAATAGCATATCCATCAAAACCAATTTCTAACAGCGCGGCTAAAGAACGATCACGCAGATCAGTAAAAATACCTCCTTGAATAATTCCAAAAAGAGCATTTTTATTATCTCCATGAGCGATCTTACTCCTTCTGGCCCAACCAATAGATAAGTCGACTGATTTAGCTGCTTCATCATAACTAACAGGAAACGGCGTGCATTCATCAAATATCATTACAATATTTGAATCCAAATCACGCTGTATTTGCATTGATATTTCAGGACTCAAAAATACATTGTTGCCATCAAGTGGAGATTTAAACCAAACTCCTTCTTCGGTAATCTTGCGCAAATCACTTAAACTAAAAACTTGAAACCCGCCCGAATCGGTCAAAATTGGACCTGACCAATGCATAAAATTATGCAATCCTCCATGCGCTTTGATAATTTCAGTCCCAGGTCGCAACATGAGATGAAACGTATTTCCTAAAATAATTTCGGCACCAGTTGCTCTAACTTCTTCGGTAGTCAACGCTTTTACTGTGCCGTAAGTGCCAACTGGCATAAAAGCTGGAGTATTAACAATGTGCCCTGAAGGAAATGTTATACGCCCTCTGCGAGCCAATAAATTTTTGGTGATTAATTCGAATTGCATAAAGCTGCATTAACTTTCAATAAGCGCATATTTTGATCAACATTATGAACCCGTAAATAATCTACTTGTTGCGTAGCTAAAAATCCGGAAATCGCCGCGGTTTCAAGATCACGCTGGGCAAAATTTTTCGATGTAAATTGACTCAAAAAAGATTTTCGCGAATGTCCAACTGAAATCGGCACACCAAGGCCACGAAATTGACTAATTCTTTTGATGATTTCTAAAGATTGCTCTGCGACTTTGCCAAAACCAATACCGACATCGAAAATCAGACGCTCTTTATTTATCCCAATTTTGGTCAAATTTTCAAGCTGTCTTTCACCCCATTGATATACTTGAGACACCGCGTCCACATCATATGCTAACACTCTATCTGCGCTAGGCGGTATTCCCAAACTATGCATAAAAATAACCTTAGCTTTGCTATCTTTAATAACATCTTGCATTTTTGGATCAGTCAATCCACCAACATCATTAAAAAAATCGATTGGATAAGATAATAATTTTTCTACTATTTCTGGTTTGCGCGTATCAACACTAAGTTTTGGTTTAGAGCTTCGACCATTCCAAAGCAAAAGCCAAGTTTCTAATATCGAGCGCAATCTAGACCATTCCTCATCTGGTGTCACATATTTGCTAGTTGGTCGTGTGGATTCGGCACCAATATCGATAATATCGGCTCCTGCATCAAACAAAACTTCAGTTTGTTTGATCGCTTCTGCAAAATTATTAAATTGACCACCATCGGAAAACGAGTCTGGCGTAAGATTCAAAATCCCCATCATAATAGGTGTGTCAACACGATGGGCGATCTGTCTAGTATGAAACAAAGCTTTGCCGTCAAAACGGGAACCAAATTTTTTAATTAATTCTTTCGCAGTTTTACCAGTTTCAGCTTTATTTGGCGCACAATATTTCCAAGTAGGAACAAGATCGGCCAAAGGCCATAATGCAAATGGGCGTTCAGTAAGGCTTAAATGAGGAATTTTCAGCTTGTCGGCATGACAATGCTCATCACCCCATGCAAGTATATCTATATCCATAATTCGTGGTGCCCACCTAAGACTCGTAACCCTGCCCATCTCTTCTTCGATGGTTTTTATTTTAGTTAATAATTGTTCGGGTTTTAGTTTAGTAGATAAGCTAAGAGCGATATTTAAATAGGGTTGATTCCAACTTTCAGGAGCATTTTCTGGCAAGAGCGCATCTGACTCGTATACTGGTGAAACTTGATTTACTTTAAGCTCAGATATCAAACGAATTCGTGCCAGGGCATCTCGCAAATTTGATAAGCGATCGCCAATGTTGCAACCAAGACCTAAAATTATCATATGAGCCCCCAAAATAATTTAATTAAAATCAACTTTATTTTCTTTGTAAAACAACAAAACTATAAGAATATAAACTAGACTTGGAATCCCGTTTATCAGTAACTACCCATTCATCTTTTTGCCATTTTGGAAAATAAACATCCCCATCAACGTCACTATGAATAAAAGTCAAATACATTCTGTCAACAAATGGCAAAAATTCTCGATAAATATCCGTGCCACCTATAACCATAACTTCTTCGGTGGAATCTTGATATAGATCCAAAACTTCAGATATAGAATGCATTACAATACAAGCGGGTAATTGTAACAAATGATTGTGAGAGAGCACGATATTTTGTGAATTTTTTATTGCACCGCCAATAGATTCATAGGTTTTCCGGCCCATAATTACTGGCTTGCCATTAATTATTTTGTAAAAATACTCCGAATCTTCCGGAATATCCCAAGGTAATTTGTTATTTTTACCAATAACATTATTTGTGGCAATAGCAGCGATTATAGAAAATGGCATATTTATGAAAATTAAAAAATATGATTTATAAGGTTTGGTTATATTAACACATCAACCCAAACTAAGCTTAGGATTTTGTTTGACCACAAACAGATGCTATCCTGAACGAAGTGACGTATATAAGTATGTTCTCGGAATGTTATCAAGAATTCCAAAGTATTGTCTTAAGTAAACCGAACAAAATCGATTTTCATGGTTTTAGTTTTGGTGCAGCATAATAACAATTCTGCCACACAACACATCAAAAACTAGATACGCTCTTAAGAAAACTTTAATAGTCACTTAAGAAAGCGTTAATAATTACCTAGTATAATCTTAAAAAGAGCAGTTAAAGCCCACTGCGGTTTAATACAATGAATTTTATTATCCCAACAATATAGCTTAATTTAGGCAAAATTTATGAAAAAATTTTTAGGATCAATCTTAACAGTGTTGTTAATAAGCAGTCCGTTCACAGCAAATGCTATGTGGCACAATACTAGTCAACATAGACTAGATCCTACATCTATAGATGCAGATGAAGCTTTTGCTCGTCACCTACAAGAACAAGAGGATGAGGGATTTGCTAGTGATATGCAAAAACAATGGCAAGGAGATGAAGCTTTTGCTCGTCACCTACAAGAACAAGAGGATGAAGGATCTGCTGGTGATATGCAAAAACAATGGCAAGGAGGTGCGGCATCAGCCGCTAGCGGAGCTAGTGTGCCTGAGTTTCATGATCATGAACTTGCTCTTCCAATCTTAACCATTGGGCAAACAGCACTTAGTAAAATGGCGATGTTGCTTGCCAATCCTAAAACAAAACCTATTGCCACAGCTTACCAGAATATCATGATCCATCTTGGAACAATAACCCAAGATGCAGACGTTCATTCTCTCGACCAGTATGTTACGGATCACTTTGCCGAACTAATCGCCTTTGGAAAATTATTTGAGCTTGACAATGGCAACCTTTCATTTAATAAAGTTAAGGATTCAATAAGAGATTTTATTAGTGCTAATCCAGATTTTTATACCCAATATAACGGCCAGACAGTTCCTAAGGAAGAACTTTCAGCTCTCCTGGAAGACCACAGCTTTAATGATATCACAACTGATTCTATGCGAGAATCGGTCAGAGAAACATGGTCACGAGGATGGACACTGGCTTTGCGTCTTTACAATGAAGAAGGCAAGCGAAAAGCCATCATACATATGCTAGATGCAATAGTTGAAAATAAGAAAACTGGGGGTGGGTGTCTCCCTGGTAGAATTAATCGCGCATTCGTAGCCTACGCCCTTATCCTTGGTGAGTTAGTATTAGAGAGATAGTAATATAAATTGAAAGAACTTTAATGAACAAGCTCACTCAATCATCTAGCATAAACTGGGAAGAATGAGAAACTCGCTTGAGATAGATGCTTGAATATCGTGAATATTCATCCATAGCAGCTGAAACAAACATTTGGCAATTGTGTTTTAATATGTCATATGTAGTTCCATCCCATTGAGAAGATTTTATATCCCATCGTAACGCGATGGTTTTTAATGCTTGATATATTGTTTCGTTATTAAATCCTACTTCATTTGCGCCAAGCTGACCACGAACATAAGGCAAATGTGAGTCGCCTTTTCTCTTAGGATCATTTCTATCTTCGGGAAATCCATGCACCAATGAATCACCGAAATAAGAAACAATATCTCTTTCTTTATTAGCCAGCTGAATACCAAAATGCTTTATTAATTGCTGATTAGTCAAAAATGGGGTGTATTTTTGGCCCGCATCCACACCACTGATATTTAAATTTCTCGCAACCAACCAA
>MGXJ01000004.1:23925-33695 GCA_001801345.1 Gammaproteobacteria bacterium RBG_16_37_9
TCTCTTGAGTTTTTTTAACCTGCTCTGGTGCTAGTTTTTTCGTTAAAACATCTGGATCGCGCCTCACTAGCTCAACCATATGACGCTCAAATCCTAAAATATTGCTATTCTTATCTAAACTAGTTAGCCCTATTTTAATTTTAACTCCAATGTAGGCTGTCTTGCCTCTAGGTTTATCGTACTGAGCGCCTGCCTCTAAACTAACTCCATCTAAAATTCCCAAAAGGCGGCCTGCACTTTGTTTATATTCGTAAGTTAAACTAATCTTTGGACCAGCTATGGTATCCGCATTAGCTGCGGTAAAATAGTATCCGCCAACATATCCAGTTAGGTTATCGGTAATTGCATGGCCTAATTCTGCATCAAAACCATAAAGCGCTTTTTCATAAACCTTGTTCGTTATTTCTATTTCGGTAATACTTCGACTGGTAATTATTGTCTCTCCAGTTTTTGTTTCTCCAATAAGTTTTTTAGTTTCCCCTATCGGTTTATAAATATTTCCACCAACAAACCATCTGTCATGCCAGTATTCTACGCCCAAAGTTAATTGGCTAAATAGACTGCGATTATCACTTCTTTTACGATCAAACGCCCCATAAACTCCAATCATTTGTTTTGTATCTAAAAATATTTTTCTATAACCAAGATGGACATTTCCTTCAAAAGAACTGCCACTACGATCAAAAATTCTTAGATCGGTAAAAAATATTTGATCTTCTTTTTGTTGGTATAAAGGTATAAATAAATCATAGATACCAGCTACGCTTGAATTTTGATTAAAATATTTAGCCCCGCCCATTTCAAAATATGGTTGATATTTATTTCGATCATCTAGATTATCGGCTGCATGTAAAACATGGGGAAAAAACAGGGCAAACAAAAATAAAATAGTTGTTATACATATGTTATTTGTCTTATATAAAAACATTTTACAATCCTCTCTATAGAATTTATTTTGGTTAATAAAAACTATATAGATTATTGTTTTAATAACTATACGGGTTTAAATACGGGGATCTCTTACAATCAAAAAATTTTGCGGGGGTGGGGTTATTTAGATCTGGTAGCCGCAGACTTTAGTCTGCGCTTGCTGATAACGCAAGCTGAAGCTTGCGGCTACCCAGCAAGCTTACCAAAAAAATCTTTAACTGCATCAAACCAACCTTTGGCGATTGGACTATGTTTTTTACGATCTTTAGATAACAATTCATCGAATTTATGCAATACTTCTTTTTGTTCGCTACTAAGATTGATAGGTGTCTCCACTACCACGCGACAAAATAAATTTCCATGACCACCACGCATGCCTTTTATTCCTTTACCGGCAAGACGCAACATTTTTCCAGATTGGGTTTCGGCTGGAATTTTTAATTTAACTTTTCCTTCTAACGTAGGAATTTCATATTCTTCACCAAGGGCTGCGCCAACAAATGTCACTGGCACATCACAATATAAATCCAAACCCTCGCGTTTAAATATCTTGTGGGGTTCAACAGTAATCTGAACATACAAATCTCCCGATGGAGCCCCACGATAGCCAGCATTACCTTCTCCAGTCAAACGAACTCGATCACCATCATCAACACCAGCTGGAATCTTAACTGATAAGGTTTTTTGTATTTGTGTCTGGCCTTTACCATGACATTTATGACATGGATCAGAAATGACCTCACCAGCGCCATGACATGCATGACAAGTTTGTTGAATAGAAAAAAAACCTTGCTGAATATAAACTTGACCGCTACCACCACAAGTTTTACAGGTTACCGGCTTAGTTCCTTTGCGAGAGCCCGTGCCGCCACATTCCTCGCAATTAACCATTTGCGGCACTTTAATTGTAGATTCTGTGCCGTGAACCGCTTCTTCTAATCTAATTCTTATGTTAGTAATTAAATCATGGCCGCGCTCAGCACGCTCTCTTTTTCTAGGATCGCCGCCTCTAGCGCCACCAAAAATATCTCCAAAAATATCACCAAAAATATCACCTACATTTTCAAAGCCATTGAAACCTCCAAATCCACCTGGACCGCCGCCACCTTTAGCAGCATTTTCAAAACCGTCGTGTCCTAGCTGATCATAAAGCGCGCGTTTTTTTTCATCAGACAAAACTGCATACGCTTCTTGAATTTCCTTAAATTTGCTTTCAGCTTCTTTATTATTTGGATTGCGATCAGGATGAAACTTCATCGCCAAACGACGATAAGTTTTTTTGATTTCGTCAGCAGAGGAGCCTTTAGCAACTCCTAAAATATCGTAATAATTTCTTTTGGACATTTGAAACTCCGTAATCCTGTCACCCTCGGGCGAAGACCCGAGGATCTAGTTGTTCACCACACGAGATCCTCGGATCAGCGCTTCGCTTGTCCGAGGATGACATGTTCTTTTCGCTTTGCTTGTCCGAGAGCTTGCCCTCGTGTTTAACATGAGGGATGACAGTGTTGGTAGATCCTTCACGGAACCTGCCTTATAAAAACTCAGGACAACAAATTATTTTTTCTCATCCTTAACTTCAGTAAATTCTGCATCTACCACTTTTTCTCCCTCTTCTGGTGTCTGCGGTTTTTCTTCAGCATGCCCGCCGGTAGCACAAGCATCTGGTTCAGAAGCTTGTCCTTTTTTCGCATATACGCGCTCAGCCATCTTTGAAGAAGCATCTAGTAACTCTTTGGTTTTTGTTTCAATTAATTCTTTATCGCTACCATTCATTACTTCT
Source organism: Gammaproteobacteria bacterium RBG_16_37_9 (assembly GCA_001801345.1). GTDB lineage: Bacteria > Pseudomonadota > Gammaproteobacteria > UBA9339 > UBA9339 > UBA9339. The sequence continues at coordinate 26,639 of MGXJ01000004.1, forward strand.
TTAAGAGCGGTAATCGCCGCAGTAATTTTTGATTTTTCATCTTCTTGAACTTCACTGCCCAAATCTTTCATGGATTTCTCAGTAGCATGAATTAATCCATCGGCATGATTACGAACAGTTACTAATTCTTGAAATTTACGATCAGATTCCTTATTTTCCTCAGCATCTTTCACCATGCGCTTAATTTCATCTTCTGATAAACCACTTGATGCTTTAATTATAATTGACTGCGCCTTACCTGTAGCCTTGTCTTTAGCAGAAACATGCAAAATACCATTAGCATCAATATCGAATGTAACTTCAACTTGAGGGACACCACGTGGTGCTGGAGTGATATCAGCAAGATCAAATCTTCCTAAAGATTTATTATTTGCTGCAGTTTCACGCTCACCTTGCAATACATGGATAGTAACAGCAGTCTGACCATCGGCTGCCGTTGAAAATACTTGCGAAATTTTAGTTGGAATTGAGGTGTTTTTCTCGATTAATTTGGTCATTACTCCGCCCAAAGTTTCGATTCCAAGTGAAAGCGGGGTTACATCAAGTAACAACACATCTTTAACTGTGCCTGCCAAAACCCCAGCTTGAATTGCTGCTCCAACAGCAACGGCCTCATCAGGATTAACATCGCGCCGCGGTTCTTTGCCAAAAATCTGTTTTACAATTTCTTGCACTTTAGGCATACGGGTTTGACCGCCAACTAAAATAACTTCGTTGATATCCTCAAGCTTAACTCCAGAATCTTTGATCGCGGTCTTACAAGGAGCGACTGTTCTTTCAAGTAAATCTTCAACTAAAGATTCTAACTTAGCTCTAGTTATTCGAATATTAAGATGTTTTGGACCAGCAGCATCTGCGGTAATATATGGCAAATTTACATCAGTTTGTTGTGTAGATGATAATTCAATTTTAGCTTTTTCTGCAGCTTCTTTGAGACGTTGCAATGCTAAAGGGTCATTATGTAAATCAATCCCGCTTTCTTTTTTAAATTCATCAGCGAGAAAATCTATAATGCGTAAATCAATATCCTCTCCACCTAAAAAAGTATCGCCATTAGTGGCTAACACTTCAAATTGATGTTCACCATCAACTTCGGCAATCTCAATGATAGAAATATCAAAAGTGCCGCCACCAAGATCATACACAGCGATCTTACTATCGCCTTTCTTTTTATCCATACCATAAGCAAGAGCAGCTGCTGTTGGTTCGTTGATAATTCTTTTTACTTCAAGTCCAGCAATGCGCCCAGCATCTTTAGTGGCTTGACGTTGCGAATCGTTAAAATAAGCTGGAACTGTAATAACCGCTTCTTTTACCTCTTCCCCCAAATAGCTCTCAGCGGTTTTTTTCATTTTAACCAATACTTCTGCAGAAATTTGCGGTGGGGCCATTTTTTTGCCATAGGACTCCACCCATGCATCACCATTATCAGCTTTAGCAATTGTGTATGGCACCATTTTGATGTCACGCTGCACCACTTCGTCTTCAAATTTGCGCCCAATTAATCGTTTTACTGCATAGAATGTGTTTTTAGGGTTGGTAACAGCTTGGCGTTTAGCTGGTTCGCCAACGATAGTGTCATTATCTTTAGTAAAAGCAACAATCGATGGCGTCGTGCGATGTCCTTCGCTATTTTCAATTACACGTATACTGCCTCCTGTTTCTAAAATCGCCACACACGAGTTAGTTGTGCCTAAGTCAATACCAATAATTTTTGCCATAATCTTTTTCTCCAAGGATAATTATTTCGATAACATCTATATGGGGCATAATAGAACTAATTTCAAGGAATAATAAATAAAATAGTTTACACCGTGTCATCCTCGGGCTTTTTTATCTGTCATCCTCGGGCTTTTTTACCTGTCATCCTAGGGATTTTTTACCTGTCATCCTCGGGCTTTTTTATCTGTCATCCTCGGGCTTTTTTATCTGTCATCCTCGGGCTTTTTTACCTGTCATCCTCGGGATTTTTTACCTGTCATCCTCGGGCGAAGACCCGAGGATCTAGCATTAATCATAAGATCCTCGGATCTGCGCTTTGCTTGTCCGAGGATGACATACTTTTTTTGTCATACTCAGGCTTGACCCGACGATGACAATCAATACTTGCCCGAGGGTGACAAAAGAGCAGAAAGATACCCAAAAGTGGAAAAGTGGAAATCCAAAAATAACAAAAATTTTCAGATTCTTTACTTAGTGCCAAACATACGATCACCAGCATCACCAAGACCTGGTAAAATATAGCCTTTTTTATTGAGTTTACGATCCAATTTTGCCGCAAATAGCGGCACATCTGGGTGCGCATGAAAAACCCTTTCCACCCCTTCAGGTGCTGCCAAAATACAAACAAAACTAATCTTACGCACTCCTGAAGATTTCAGTTTATCAATCGCACGTATGGCTGAACCGCCTGTAGCTAACATGGGATCACAAATATAAAACTGCCGATCTTTACTATGGGATGGAATTTTAAAATAATACAAATGCGGCTCCAATGTAGTTTCATCACGATACAGACCAATATGAGCAACCCGCGCTGATGGCATTAAATTCAAAAACCCATCAACCATTCCTATGCCTGCTCGCAATACCGCTAAAATCACCGGCTTTTTACCAGCAAGAACTGGCATTTCACAAGACTCCAGGGGCGTATCAATAACTTTGTTGATTAAGGGCAAATCTTTAGTAACTTCATAAACAAGCAATGTGCTAATTTCACCTATTAATTCATTAAATTCCTTCTTATCAGTATTACGATCTCGCAATAACGATAATTTATGCTGCAATAAAGGGTGCTGCACTTCGTGAAAATTAGTAAAAACTGCATGTTGCTTAATTGGCATTGTTGGTCACCACCTTAAAGTTAATTACTTGAGCTCCTTGCTCATCCCATGGACGAAGATAAATTAAAGTTATACCGGTTAATTGTGGCACGATGAATCCAGATGGCTTAACCCGGAAGGTCCACTTTTCATAACCGGGAGCACCCATCAATTTTTTATTGACAGGAGGATAAAACTTACGACTTACAGGTGAAATTAAGTTTGAATCATAATTTTTGAGAACCCACAAATACCCGGTAGTTGGATTAGAATGCAAAACAATACTAAATACTGGCTTAGATTGCTTTACTACTATTGTCTTTAAAGGGTTAGTAAAAACTACCTCGATTTCATTATTAGCGGCATTAGTGCTAATAACACCTAGTAATAATCCCAAACATAAAATTCTTACATATTTTTTCATAATCTATAACTTACTCCTCTTGTTTTATTCGCCTAACTCACGACTTTTTTTACCAAAACGCAAGTTAGTTTCAATATGTTCTAAACTAACATTTCGTGTTTCTGGAACTAAAAAATAGACAAAAAATAAGCTCAAAAAACATAAAATGCTATATAATAAAAATACACCTCCTAATTGCATCAATCTCATTAGTGGCAAAAATGTAAAAATCACTAATAGATTAACTCCCCAAATAGTTCCCGTAGCTAAACTAGTTGCCAATCCTCTAATCCGCAGAGGAAACATTTCAGAAATTATTAACCAACCGATTGGACCAAAACTAATAGCGAAGCTTGCAAGATAAATAATGACATTTATAAACAGAAACCACGTAAGCAGCACAGAATCTTTCTGCAAAAATTCAAATGTAATGCTAAGCATTAGCAAACTAAGCATCATTCCTGTTGATCCCAACAACAAAAGTGGCCTACGCCCCCAACTATCAATCAATGGCAATGCAATAATGGTAAATAGCAAAAGCACTGCCCCCATTCCTAAACTTGCTAACATTACACTAGAAGTTTGTTCAACCCCAACAAATGTGAAGAGCGTAGAACCATAATAAACAAAAATATTAATACCGACCAGTTGCTGAAACGCCGCTATTCCAAAACCAACTATAGCCGCTGGGAACAACCATGATTTAAAAAACATTCTCCAATCGCTACGCTGTTCACTAATACTTTCTTTAATTTCAAATAATTCGAGCTCCACATTGCTATAAGGCTCACGTATCATATTTAAAATATCTCGGGCCAGATGCTCCTGATCATTAGTTACAAGCCAGCGAGGACTTTCTGGCACAAATAACAAACCGATAAAAAGCATTATCGCCGGGACCATTCCCATGCCAAACATCAGCCTCCAATACTCGCCAAAAGAAAAAATATAATTTACCATATACGATATAAATATCCCCGTAATAATAAATAATTGGTTAAACCCTACCATTATTCCACGTTTACGAAATGGGGCTAATTCAGAGATATATAACGGAGCAACGTAAGATGATATACCTATAGCAAACCCAACAATTGTTCTACTAATAATTAAAAGCTGGACCGTTGATACCAAAGAGCTACTCAAAGCTCCACAAAAAAATAAAATCGCATTAAACATCATCAAATGGCGCCTACCGCAATAATCTACAACTCTCCCGCTAATAGTAGCACTAATACATGCCCCAAAAAGCGTTGAACTTATTATTAAACTAGTTCCAAAAGCACTCAATTGAAATTCTTTATTAATAAATAGTATTGCCCCCGAAATAACCCCTGTATCGAAACCCAAAAGTAATCCGCTAAGGGCAGCAACAAATACTATCCAATAAATGAGATATTTATTATGTTTAATTAAAGACATAGTGCGCGTATATTACCTTAAGAAAAAATAAGAATCATTATAATTTATGGGGGCAATCTAAGCTTTCGTGTCATCCTCGGGCGTAGACCCGAGGATCTCGATACGCCAGGCTAGATCCTCGCGTCAAGCGCGAGGATAACAGCAGGAGAACCCCCCGAGGATACAACACTCCCTTTATTGGACCACTTTTTCACGTAAATAAGTGGGCAGCGCCTCTTTGGCACTAACCATATTTCCTTTGGCAAATTCAAATTCTGCCAATTGAAGCATATATTTTGCTTGCGCATACTTTCTGTCTATAATCTTTATATTGCAACGCTGCGAAAAAATATCCCTATAAACTTCAAAACCACTACCAACACCAATAAAACCATCAGCACAAATTTTGGTAATATTTTCTGGTTTAATTAGACTATCTGGCTTAATTTCTTGCATAATTCCTTTATTATCAACACCATACTCGCCAAAGTAAACTTCTTGCATTCTTGCATCTTGAGCAACCAACACTTTTGGCGCTTTAAACTCTATAAAAACTTCTTGAGCCAAAATACGCAAAGTTGAAATCTTGATCACGGGAAGATTAGCTGCAAACGCAAAACCTTGGACAATACTCGTCGCCAAACGCACTCCCGTAAAACTTCCAGGACCACTACCAAATGCAATAGCATCAAGTTGATTTAACTCTAGTTGTGCCTCATTTAAGAGCTCATTAATCATAGACAAAATAAGTTTGGTATGCTGCTTAGGAGCAACTATAAATTGATCATTAATTTTGTGATCGACTAATAAAGCAGCGGAGCACGCATCGGTTGAGGTATCAATTGCAAGGATTTTAGGATAAATAAATGTCATCCTGAGAGTAACGAAGGACCTTACTAGCGTGGATCCTCCCCATGGAGATCCCTCGCTACGCTCGGGATGGCAATCATTTTATTACCATTTCTTGTATGCTATCATCCCAAACAATAAATTGTCACGGAGAAAATTAATGTATGATATTGCCATTATAGGTGGCGGAATTATTGGCTGTGCGATCGCTAGAGAACTAGCAAAATATAAGCTTAAAATTTGCTTGCTAGAAAAAAACGAAGATGTTGGCGCCGAAACCACCAAAGCCAATAGTGGCATAGTTCATGGAGGATATTCGGACAAACCCAGCTCTATAAAAGCACGGTTTTGCACCAAAGGCAATCGTATGTATAAACAACTAAACGATGAGCTTGATTTTGGTTTTACTCAAACAGGATCTTTCGTCATCGGTTTTAACGAACAAGATGCGGCAAAAATACAGGAACTTTTTTCTTATGGCCAAGCAAATGGCGTGCCTGATTTGCAAATTGTTGATGGTGATTTTGTTAAGAATAAAGAACCAAATCTAAACCAAGCTATAACAATCGCCTTATACTGTCCTACTGCCGGCGTAACTTCGCCTTACGAATTTGCAATCGCTTTAGCGGAAAACGCAATTCAAAACGGAGTTAAATTAAAATTAAACAATAAAGTCCTTGAAATCCAAAAATTAGAAAACCACTTCTTATTAACAACCAACCAAGAAAAAATCTTGGCAAAAATAGTTATCAATGCGGCTGGTTTGTATGCCGATGAAGTAGCTCGAATGGTTGGCATCAATGAATTTACAATTAGTCCACGTAAGGGACAATATTTACTGTTTGATAAAGATGCTGGCCGGTTAGTTAACAGTGTGATTTTTCAAATCCCTACTGAGATAAGCAAAGGTATTCTGGTAACCAAAACTCACCATGGCAACCTATTAATTGGACCAGATGCTACTCCAACATCTGCCAAAGAGTGCTTAAACACAGACAGTCAAAACATAGATAATATTATTGCAGCCGCAAAAAAATCTTTACCCAACTTCGATTTGCGCAAAGTCATATCAAGTTTTGCTGGTAATCGCATGGTTCCCAGCACTGGTGATTTCATCATCGGCGAAAGCAAACTCAAAGGATTTATCAATGTTGCTGGCATTGATTCTCCAGGTCTAACAGCTGCTCCAGCAATTGCAGTTCATGTGGCAAAAATAGTTGCATCTGACGAACAAATAAAATTAATCAAGAATGAAAATTTCAATCCTAATCGTCAACCCCACAATACGATAGCTAACATGCAAGAATCTGAGCTCAATGAGCTCATTAAACAAGAACCTGATTATGGCTGTGTGGTATGTCGCTGTGAAACTGTTTCTCTAGGTGAGATTCGCGCATCACTTCAAACAAACATTCCAATTAATTCGCTAGATGCAATCAAAAGACGCACTCGGGCCGGAATGGGGAAATGCCAAGGAGGATTTTGCACCACCAAAATCATGGAAGTAATTAATGAAGAATTAAAAATCCCAAAAGAAAAAATAACCAAGAAAGGCGGAAAATCTTTCTTAGTGCTTAACAAA
>MGXJ01000004.1:33720-40333 GCA_001801345.1 Gammaproteobacteria bacterium RBG_16_37_9
AAATTATGATCTCGTAATAATCGGTGGCGGTCCGGCCGGCATGGCTGCAGCTTTAGCGGCCCACCAAAATCATATAAAAAATATTTTAATTATCGAGCGTGATTTGGAACTTGGCGGCATTTTAAACCAATGTATTCATAGCGGCTTTGGTTTACATCACTTCAAAAAAGAACTAACCGGTCCAGAATATAGCAGTCTCATAATACAAGAAATACAAAAAACCAATATAGAAGTCATGATCAATACCATGGTATTAAAATTGGGAGAAGATAAAACTATACATGCTATTAATAGCGATCATGGCTACATGAAAATTAACGCAAAAGCGATTGTGCTAGCTATGGGATGTCGCGAAAGAACGCGGGGAGCAATAAGAATTCATGGTAGTAGGCCCGCTGGAGTATATGCAGCCGGCACCGCTCAAAGACTAGTAAATATCGATGGCTACCTTCCAGGTAAAAGAGTAGTAATTTTGGGATCAGGAGATATTGGCTTAATCATGGCCCGCCGCATGACATTAGAAGGCGCAAAAGTTGAAGCCGTGCTTGAAATCCTCCCATATTCAAATGGATTAACAAGAAATATTGTCCAATGTTTAAATGATTTTGCTATCCCGCTTATACTCAAAACTACCATTACTAAAATTCATGGAGCAGAACGAGTAGAAGGTGTAACTATAGCTCAAGTTGATGATCAACTATCACCCATAACTGCTACTGAAAAATTCATTCCCTGCGATACAGTGTTGTTATCCGTAGGCTTAATCCCAGACAATGAAATTTCACATTCAGCTGGCATCGCTATCGATCAACGAACAAACGGCCCGATTGTAGGAGAACTAAGGCAAACTAGTAAAGATGGGATATTTGCATGTGGCAATGTTTTACAAGTTCACGATCTAGTAGATTTTGTTAGCGAAGAAGGAGCTCTTGCGGGCCTTGGCGCAGCAAAATATATTAATAATGATTTTGATAGTAGCTTTACCCACACAACTATTGCAGATAATGGCATTAGTTACATCGTCCCGCAAAAAATAAATGTAAAAAATATCACTGATAAACTTAAATTGTTTATGCGAGTAAAAAATATCTTCGAAAATAGCATCATCAATGTTTATCTAGGTGATAAAATTATAGCCAGTAAAAAAGAACATAAATTTTTACCTGCAGAAATGATAAGTTTTGATCTTAAAAAACAGGATTTAATTAATAACTCAGAAAAACAGATTATAGTGAAAATCGAACCAATTATATGAAACAGACAAAAAACATTACACCAACAAACATGGTATGTATTTGCTGTCCGCTAGGCTGCAGCTTGACTATCATTAAATCCGATAATGAATGGCTGGTGACAGGTAATAAGTGCCTGCGAGGGAAAAAATATGCAGCTGAAGAAATGACCGCTCCTAAAAGAGTGGTTACTAGCACTGTAAAAATAGCAGGGGGTTTATACCCTATGATCCCGGTAAAAACTGAACAACCAATCCCAAAGGAAAAAATCTTTACCATTATGAATATTCTTGCTAGTGTTAGAGCCGTAGCTCCAATTACAATGGGCGATATAGTTATAAAAAACGTAGCAGATACGGGGGTAAATGTAGTTGCTACTAAGACGGATAAGGGCATGCCATTCTGATTTTGTCATCCTCGGGCTTGACCCGAGGATCTACTATAGTGAAGAGAATATTTGGAGAGGTGTCCGAGCGGCCGAAGGAGCTTGACTGGAAATCAAGTATACGCGCAAGCGTATCGCGGGTTCGAATCCCGCCCTCTCCGCCAAACTGGAAACTAAAAACTGAGGTCTTTACAATCGACAGCGACTGTCCAATTCAGAAACTTAACATTGTCGATTGTAAAGACTTGGCCCCAGTTTCCTATGCAAAATATAAAAAACAAAATTTCATTAAAAAACCTTGTATCCATACCTCGTAGCATATGGGCACTGGGTTTTGTAAGCTTGTTTATGGATGCTTCATCGGAGCTAATTCATAGCTTGTTACCAGTTTTTATGGTATCAACCCTAGGAGCTAGCATGGTATCAGTTGGGATCATAGAAGGCATAGCTGAGGCTACAGCTCTAATTGTCAAAATATTTTCCGGCACACTCAGCGATTATTTTCATAAACGTAAATTGCTTACTGTTATTGGTTACGGTATATCAGCATTTATAAAACCACTTTTCCCTTTGGCAAGCACTATTAGTTTAGTATTAGGCGCTCGCTTTGTTGACCGTATTGGTAAAGGAATACGTGATGCACCACGCGACGCTATGATGGGAGATATTGCCCCACCAGAAATACGCGGGGCTTGTTTTGGCCTGAGACAATCTCTCGATACTGTAGGAGCATTTCTTGGCCCATTGCTTGCCATAGTAGGGATGCTGCTACTTTCTAACAATATTCGCGCTGTGCTTTGGATAGCTATTATTCCAGCTTTTATTGCTTTTATTATTCTTACTATCGGTGTAAAAGAACCGCAAATCCAACATAATGAAAAAATAAAAACTAATATTAAGATTAAAGATATTCGCAAAATCGGCGCTACTTACTGGCAGCTAGTAACCATTGCTGGGATATTTACGCTGGCTCGATTTAGTGAGGCATTCCTAATATTAAAAGCCAAAGATACTGGACTTTCAATTGCTTTTATACCACTTGTAATGGTTGCCATGAATTTTATCTACGCATTTGCCGCTTATCCAGCTGGAATCATATCTGATAAAATCAATCGAAAAACTGTATTGCTAATCGGGATAGTTTTTCTGATCATTGCTGATATTGTTTTGGGGTTTACTAACAATCTCTGGATGTTGGCACTAGGCGTAACTTTTTGGGGAATGCACTTGGCATTTACTCAGGGATTGCTTGCAGCAATGGTGACAGATACAACACCCCAAGAACTACGCGGAACGGCATATGGAGTATTCAATTTTGTTTGTGGCATTGCCATGCTTTTTTCTAGCATTATCGCAGGAATATTGTGGACTCGGTATGGATCATCATTTGCATTCTTTACTGGCGCTATATTCACAACACTCGCTTTTGTTGGCTTTCTCTGGTCTACAGCAAAAAAGGTATAAAATTTTTACAATCGATAACGTTATTAGCTATGATTTGTTGCCAATTGTAAGCACTTGACATCTTTCCTTAATATTTATTAGCATAATTTGCAATTAATTGTGTTATAATGCTCGCGCGATCATATAGTTAGCCATGCGTATGTGATTATTAAAAACTTGATTAATGGATGTGAAAGGATATGCATTTTCGTTACCCAAAAGATTCCGAATTTTCTTCAGAAAAAGGACTGTCTTTGGAATGGCTAGAAACTAATGGATTAGGTGGATATGCATCAAGCACCATTACCAATTGCCATACTCGTAAATACCATGGATTATTAGTTAGCGCGCTTGACTCTTTGCCTGATAAATATGTATTGCTCAATAAAATAGAAGATGTATTCATCCAAGATGGGGATGAGAATGTTTTAACCACACATCTTTATCCCAATTTTTTACAAGATGGAAGCACAGCCAATCTTCAAGAATTTAAGCTCACAACCCACCCAACCTGGATTTTTAAGTTCGCTGATATTATTCTAACCAAAGAAATCCTGATGCTTCAGGAAGAAAATACCATCTTATTTAAGTATTCGGTTAGCGGCGATAGTAATTTCAAAATTGTTTTACGCCCATTACTTTCTTGTAGGAATTTTCATAAGTTACAGCGTGAAAATTCACATTTGCAATATAATTTTGAAGGCTTATCCGACGGCTTTTGTTGTGCTCCATATAAAGATATGCCGCAAATGTTTTTTCAGACAAACGTGAAGCATAGCTTTTTGTCACAACCGCTTTGGTATCGTAACTTTGTTTACCCCAAAGAAAAAGAGCGCGGTTATGATTTTCAAGAAGATTTATATTCTCCTGGAATTATGATTTTTGAGCTTGGATCTCAGCGCGAAATCATTTTTGCTTGTGGTATTGCTAAACAAAAAAACGGCTTGTCCAGCAAATGGCAAAAAGAATTGGATAATCGCGTCAAAAAATCCTCCGCTAAAAATAACAATGAGCTCCAGAAACAATTACAACAGGTTGGACAAACTTTCATCATAAAAAAAATATCCGATAAACAATCCCAATCGGTAGTCGCTGGGTATCACTGGTTTTTGGATTGGGGCCGAGATGCTATGATTGCTTTACCTGGACTAACGCTTTATTCAGGCCAAGAAGATGTATGTTTAGCCATACTTAAAAATTTTGCTAGTCACGAGCACCAAGGATTAATCCCAAATATTTTAGGCGCAACTAAAGATACCAATGTTTATAACACAGTAGATGCGAGTTTGTGGTTTGTTTGGGCAGTGCAACAGTATTACTTAAAAACCAAAAACCTTAAAGAAATAACCATAAATTTTTGGCCTGTGCTTAAAAATATTTTTACATTTTATAAAAATGGAACTTTATACAACATTAAAATGCAGGAAGATGGTCTATTGTTTGCTGGAAGTTGCGAAACAAATTTAACCTGGATGGATGTAGTAGTTGATGGTAAGCCAGTAACGCCGCGCTATGGATGTCAAGTAGAAGTAAATGCCCTGTGGTTTAATATGTTAAGTTTTATGAGTGAGCTAGCCGGTGAGATCCAAGATCCGCTTAAACTTGAATTACAACAGTTATTGCCGCAGGTGAAAAAGTCTTTTTGTCAAACTTTCTGGTGTGAAGAAAAAAAATATTTGTATGACTTTGTAAATAGTGATCAGAAAAATTCTGCTTTACGCCCCAACCAAATTTTTGCCGTTTCATTACCTTATTCCCCTTTATTAATAAAAATGGCGGTAAGTGTAGTAACGAAAGTCAAAGAGAATTTATTGACGCCTTACGGTTTACGCACTTTAGCCCAAAATGAAGCTGGATACATCGGTTTTTATAATGGGAATCAGGCGGAGCGTGATAGCGCATATCATAATGGCACTGTCTGGCCATGGCTACTTGGTCATTTTACAGAAGCACTATTAAAAGTAACTTCTGACCAACGCAAAGTTTTAACTATTATTGAGCCTTGTTTAGAAGCATTACAAAAACATTTATCAGAATATGGTATCGGCAGTATCGCCGAAATTTTTTCCGGGGATTCGCCGCATCAACCAAATGGTTGTATTAGTCAAGCTTGGAGTGTGGCTGAGGTATTACGTTTGACATATTTATTAAACTTGGATAAGTAAAATGTTGGTAGAGTTGATATGAAAGCACTAATGTATGGCTGGGAATTTCCTCCGCGAATTAGCGGCGGCTTGGGAATTGCTTGCTATGCAATTGTTAAAGAACTCGCTAAAAAAAATATTGAGCTAACATTAATTCTACCTCAGACTGTAACCAACGATTGTATTGATCATGTCACTTTGGTTGGTTGTGATGGTTTGGCCGCCCCAAATGAAATGGAATTTGAGGGTATTGTAAATATTAAATATCCTAAGATCGTTACCCATTTGCATCCTTACATCAACGCCAAAAACCTTAAGCAACTACTTAGCAACGAGGCTATACGGGATTTTCTATTACTTTTAGAATGCATGCATTTACCTATAGAACTTAAGGAAATGGCTAGAGCAATTGCCGAAGCTCAGGCTGCTGGCATGGAAATAACAGGAAGATATGAGGTTAACCTGTTGACGGAAGTATTTCGTTACGCGCTAGTTGCAGGAGCATTAGCTAAAGAAATTCAACATGATGTAATCCACGCGCATGATTGGTTGACAATTTTAGCTGCATTAGAAGCTAAACGTTATAGCCACAAACCATTGGTATTACATATCCACGCACTTGAAACCGATCGCAGCGGTTTATGGGTTGATAAAAGAATTTTCGCCATTGAAAAATATGGGATGGAACAGGCTGATCAAATAATTGCCGTTAGTCAGTATACTAAAAACAACATTGTTCAATACTACGGGATTGCTCCTGAAAAAATTACGGTAATTCATAATGGTATTTATTGTAATTGTAATGAAGGAGATTCTAGATCTACGGATGCTACTAAGAATAACCAACCTAAAATGGTGTTGTTTTTGGGAAGAATTACGCATCAAAAAGGACCATACTTTTTTATCGAAATCGCTAAAAAAGTGTTAGAAAAAAAACCTGATATTCAATTTGTGTTAGTCGGGACTGGTGATTTGTTAACAGAAATGATTGAACGAACCGCAAACTTACGTATTGGTAAAAACGTACATTTTACTGGTTTTCTTGATAACGATCGAGTGCGCGATATTTATCAATTAGCAGATGTGTATGTTATGCCTAGCGTATCAGAACCATTTGGTTTATCTGCTTTAGAAGCGCTTTCTTATGATGTGCCTGCGGTGATTTCTAAACAATCTGGAGTTGCAGAGGTGCTGCATCATACTTTGGTTGCCGACTTTTGGGATACCGAAAACATGGCGGCAAAAATCTTAGCTTTACTCGAATACCCTGCTTTGGGACAAACATCTTTAGGCCATACGCGCGATGATTTACGAGTGATGACGTGGGATACAACTGCAGAAAAAATAATCAATCTTTATAAAAAAATGATTTAAGGGGAAGATAATGGTAGCAATTTGTTTTTATTTCC
>MGXJ01000004.1:40581-40702 GCA_001801345.1 Gammaproteobacteria bacterium RBG_16_37_9
AAACGCTTGGCTGCTACTGGTCAGGTAGAGTTTCTTAACGAAACCTATTATCACAGTTTGAGTTTTTTATTTTCTCAAGAAGAATTTAAGCAACAGGTAGAAAAACACCGGCAATTAATCA
>MGXJ01000005.1:0-1040 GCA_001801345.1 Gammaproteobacteria bacterium RBG_16_37_9
TCCTCCGAAGTTTAAGTGGTTAAATAAAAATAACCATTCTGGCACTTTAGATGCCGTTTAGTAAGAGGGAGTCCATCTCATTGGGTCAAGCCAGAGGATGACAAATAAAAACCCCGAGGACATCCTCCCCTTCTATTGTCATCCTCGGACAAGCGAAGCGCAGATCCGAGGATCTCATCGGCACGAATTCTCCCTAGCCTTTATAACCTACTTGATTTCTTCCCCACTTAGCCTAAACTATTGAAGATTCTAAAAAATTGAACGAGGGACTAATATGTATAAAAAAATATTATGTGTAAGTATGTTAGCTTTAGGCTTAAATGCAGCAGCATTAGCCGATGATTTTGGTGGTGGTGATTTTGCATCAGGTGGTGGTAATTCTAGTGGCAGTGAATTCTCATCCGATAGCAGCAGTAATAGTAATTCTGGAATCTATTTTGGTGGACAAATTGGCGCTACTAATTTGCACTATAGAGGTTCATCATACACAACTAGCAACAGTAGCTATGATGATACCTATAAACTTGCTGCTCGTGGTTATCTTGGATATGCATTTACTCAATTTATATCTACCGAATTAGGCTATGATTATTACGGTCGTCCAAAGTTCAAAAACACTAATGGTAATACCCAAGATATTTTGCAACAAGGTATGGATTTAGTGGTAAAGGCAAATTTACCTCTTGATTATGGTTTTGGTTTGTATATCAAAGGTGGTATGGCTTGGGTGTATCGTAGTGCCTTACACAACAATGCCAATACTTTCGCTGAAAAAGGGGCGGGTAGCAAGTTTACGCCTGTTGCAGGAATTGGGATCAACTATTGGTTTGCGCCTAATATGGCTTTAGATCTTTCTTGGGCTAAAACCATGACTGTTAGTGACTTGCCGACCATTGATCTCATTACTTTAGGCTTTATCTACAAAATTAATATCTAAGCACAGGTGTCAAGTCCCGACAATCGACAATGCTAATGTAGCCTCTAGATTAGCGGTCATTGTCGATTGTCGGGACTTGACACCTTGCCCTCCCGTATGAACC
>MGXJ01000005.1:1052-21890 GCA_001801345.1 Gammaproteobacteria bacterium RBG_16_37_9
TCTTAGTAATCGCACCACCTTGGGTTGGTGATATGGTAATGACACAAGCATTACTGAGGTTATTAAAAAAACAAAACCCCGATTGTTCTATTGATGTTTTTGCCATCCCCATGTTACATCCGCTTTTGCAGCACATGCCGGAAGTCGATAATTGTTTGATTTCGCCATTTAAACATGGCGAATTAAAATTATTTGAACGATTTAAAGTAGGAAAAAGTCTGCGTAATAGTGGCTATATTCATGCTTATCTCATACCTAATTCTTTTAAGTCAGCGCTCATCCCATTTTTTGCAAAAATTCCTGTAAGAACCGGTTGGCGTGGGGAGCAGCGATATTTTTTAGTAAACGATATGCGGATTTTATGTAAAGAAAAATTGCCATTAATGGTAGAGCGTCTTGTTGCTTTAGGGTATGGAGCAAATGAGGCATTATCAAAACCTATGTTATTGCCACAACTGCAAGTATCGGCAGAACAGTTAAATTTAGTTTTGGATAAGTTTAAAATATCTTTACTTAAAAAACCTATTTTAGTGCTTTGTCCTGGAGCAGAATACGGACCAGCCAAACGTTGGCCGCCAACTTATTTTGCCGAAGTTGCCAATGCAAAAAAAAATGAGGGTTGGGAAATTTGGATTTTGGGAGGGCCAAAAGATCAGGCGGCTGCACGAGAAATTCAAGAGCAATGTCATAATACTTGTATTGATTTGACTGGAAAAACCGATATGGGAGAAGTGGTAGATCTTTTATCTTTAGCAACTGCAGTGGTAGCGAATGATTCAGGTTTGATGCATGTTGCAGCTGCTTTGCATAAACCGCTAATTGCAATTTATGGCTCTTCATCATCAGCTTATACTCCGCCACTTTCAAATAGCCCGCTTAGAATACTTTCGCTGAATTTGTCATGCAGCCCGTGTTTTGAGCGAGAATGTCCGCTTGAGCATACTAAATGTTTGAATGATTTGAAGCCTGATTTGGTATTAAAATCTATAGCAGCGATTGTGCCGTTGTCCTGAGTGAAGCGCGCTATTGTTTTGGAAAAAACTGACCATATGGAGTGCAATGGCAATGGTAGCCGCAAGCTTTAGCTTGCGTTATATAGAAGCGCAGACTAAAGTCTGCGGCTACCGCTTTGCTCGCGCTTACCAGCTTTATAATTGAATGTTTTTTTAGGATAGTAGAGTAGCGTTATGAAGATTTATCGCTGCACCCAGGCCCAGGACAAAATATTTTATACAACTGATTTTTATTAACCCCGGTTATTTCTGACGTTAAAGCAACGGCTTGTTTATGCGACATATTTTTTGATAACAGTTCTAAAATACGTAATACTTCAGGATTAATTATTGCCTCTTTACTCGTGCCTTTGACTAAAATTACAAATTCTCCTTTTTGGCGCTCAGGTTTTTCTATCAACCAATTTTGCACTTCAAAAATGGTATTGCCATAAATAGTTTCAAAAGTTTTAGTCAATTCTTTGGCGATAACAATGTAACGATCATGTCCAAAAACAGTAAGCATATTGTTTATGGTCATAAGTAATCGATGTGGTGACTCATAGAAAATTATAGTTTCAGTTTTATCCATTAATTCTTGCAAGCGCTGGAGTTGTTGTTTTGATTTTGCAGGTAAAAATCCTTCAAATATAAATTTATTGGTTGCTAAACCGCAAGTGCTTAAAGCGGCAATAGCAGCGCATGCGCCAGGAATAGGGATAACTTGTAAACCATTTTCTTGAATGGTTTTAACTAAGTGATAACCAGGATCGCTGATTAAGGGAGTGCCGGCATCAGTGATTAGAGCGATGTTTTTACCCTGCTGCAGCTGTTGCAAAATAAACTGACTGCGTTTGGTTTCATTATAGTTATGCAGGGAAATTGCAGGAGTTTTGATATTATAATGTTTGAGTAATTTACTGCTGTGTCTTGTGTCTTCAGCTGCGATTAAATCCACGTCTTTTAGAGTTTCAAGTGCGCGCAGAGTAATATCGCTTAAATTGCCGATAGGTGTGGCAACAATGAATAAGGTTCCAACGTTTGACATAGGTCTGTAAATTCTCTCTTATGTCATCCCCGTAGGGAAACGGGGATCCAGCCGCATGGATGCGAATGTTCCGAACTGAACATATTACGTCCATGTAACTGGATCCCAGCAGTCCCTGCTGGGATGACAAACAAAATTAGATCGCAACACCCCTCCTTTATGAATTCTAACCCCTGGGGTGTTTTATTGCATCTTTAATTATTAGTGTATGATGGGTTTTTATCAAATCCTCTTTAACTTAGGAGAAAATCGAGGTATTTTAGGGAATAAAAAAGCTTGTCATCCTCGTGTCAAGCACGAGGATGACAATTTAGTTGCACGAGGATGACAAGCAATATGAGCACGAGGATGACAATTTGGTTGAATGACAACAAAACCCAAATTTAAATAGTAGCAACTAACAACAATGTCCAAAATTAATTCAAATTTAAAAATAATAGTCGGTCTTGGTAAGACCGGGGTTTCCTGTGTGCGTTATTTGGCAAAACAAGGATTTAATTTAGCAGTAGTTGATAGCCGTATGGATCCACCGGGGCTAGCGGAGTTGCGGCAAAATTTTCCCGATATCAAAGTGTATTTAGGTGGTTTTGATGAAGAAGTTTTATCCAAAGCAGATGAGTTAATTATCAGCCCTGGAGTTGCTTTGTCTGAGCCTGCTATTGCAGCATGTTTAAAGCGTGGAATTGAAGTAGTAGGTGATATTGAATTATTTGCTCGTGCAACAAAAATTCCGATAGCGGCGATTACTGGTTCAAACGGCAAAAGCACAGTTACTAGTATAGTTGGTGCAATGTTAAAAGCAGCAGGAAGAAAAGTTGGTGTCGGCGGTAATTTGGGTAAACCTGCGCTTGATTTATTGGATGAAGAGGCAGAATTTTATGTTTTAGAACTTTCTAGTTTTCAGCTTGAAACAACTAACTCATTACAACCAGCAGCAGCTGTAGTTTTAAATATCTCTCCAGATCATATGGATCGTTATCGAGATTTAACTGAATATTTAGCCGCAAAACAAAGAATTTATTTTGGTTGTCGCGCGGCTATAATTAATCGTGATGATCCTTTAAGTTATGCTAATGTTGTATTACCGCAAAAAGTAATTAGTTTTGGTATTGATAAACCCAGTGTAGGAAATTTCGGTATCAGTAATGGCTATTTAATGTATGGTGACAAAAAATTATTATTCATGGATGATCTAAAAATAAAAGGCCGTCATAATGCTGCTAACGCTTTAGCTGCTCTGGCTTTAGGAACAGCAATTAATTTGCCGTTTTCAGCAATGTTACAAGCATTGCTTGATTTTCCAGGGCTGCCGCATCGTTGTCAGTGGGTGGCTAAAGTTGGTGATGTTGACTGGTATAATGATTCAAAAGGCACTAATGTTGGTGCGACTAAATCAGCATTAGAAGGTTTGGGGGCCCAGCGAGAGAGCAAGATTATTCTAATTGCTGGCGGTATCGCCAAAGATAAAGATTTTTCTTTGTTACATGATCCAGTAGCAAAATATGTAAGAGCAGTAGTTTTAATTGGTAAAGATGCAGAATTAATTGAGCGTGCTTTAACTGGAGCCAGCAAAATTTTACATGCTTCTTCAATGGCAGATGCTGTAGCGATATCTAATCAAGAAGCGTTGCCCAAAGATGCAGTGCTACTTTCTCCAGCATGCACTAGCTTTGATATGTTTAATAATTTTGAGCATAGGGGCGAGGTTTTTACCGTAGAAGTAAAAAAACTTAGGACCCTATAACGATGAATATTTTTTCAAAAGACAAGTATGCAGTTTATTATTATGATCATTGGCTAATTTTGGCTGTTTTTGCCTTGCTTGCGATTGGTTTTTTATTATTAGCATCGGCTTCTATGGGAGTATCCGATAAAATTTATCATAATCCCTTTCATTTTTTATCTCACCAAGCTGCTTACCTTTTTGTAGGAATGGTAGCAGTTTTTTTTATAAAACAAGTGCCTTTAAATTTTTGGGAAAGAGTTAGCGGATATTTATTATTAGCTAGTATGTTTTTATTAATGTTGGTGCTAGTTCCCGGAATTGGGCGTCAAGTAAATGGCAGTATGCGTTGGTTAAGATTGGGTATTTTTTCTTTGCAGGTATCTGAGTTTGCTAAATTTGCCATAGTGATCTATAGCTCCAGTTACTTATTGCGGCGTCAAGATGAAGTGCGAGCAAACATTAAAGGATTTATTAAGCCACTAATATTACTTGGGATTATTTCTGGATTGCTGCTGCTTGAGCCAGACTTTGGTGCGATCGTAGTTATGATTTTAACAATGCTAGGGATGATGTATTTGGCTGGAGCTCGGTTGTGGCAATTTATTATTTTATTATTGTTAGTTGGTGGTGTTTTGGTAATGTTGGCCATTGTTTCACCATATAGATTAATGCGTTTAACCTCATTTTTAAATCCTTGGGCAAAGCCATTTGATAGCGGCTATCAGCTGGTGCAATCGCTGATCGCTTTTGGGCGCGGTGGTATTTTTGGGGTTGGTTTAGGCAACAGCATTCAAAAGTTATTTTACTTGCCAGAAGCTCATACTGATTTTTTATTTGCAGTTCTTGCCGAAGAGTTTGGAATTTTTGGACAAGTGGTTATACTGGGTTTGTTTTCATTTTTAGTTGCACGAATTTTTTATTTAGGGCGAATGGCCGCTAAAATTAAAAACTGGTTTGCGAGTTATTTGGCTTATGGTTTGGGATTGTTGATTGGTTTGCAAGTTATTATTAATGTTGGGGTAAATATAGGATTATTACCCACCAAGGGGCTAACTTTGCCTTTTATGAGTTATGGTGGAAGTAGCATGTTGTTTAATTGTGTCATTGTTGCTGTTTTACTGAGGATTTACCACGAAGTTACGTTAGAATCATCTTCGGCACCAAGGACTTACTTTTTAACCACAAAAGTGAAGAATAAGCAGAGAGCAGTGTCTTGAGCGAGCGTCGTCACCATCCTGGTCTGCCTTCTTACTGTCATCCTCGGATAAGCGAAGCGCCGATCCGAGGATCTAGCGTTGTAGAGATCCTCGTGTCAAGCACGAGGATGACAATTAAAGTGCCCGAGGATGACAACGATACAGGCCAGAGGATTCTCAAAAGGAAGATACATTCGGGACGAAGTTTCGCTTAAATTATTTTTTTTATATGTTAGGATTGCGCTTATGACAAAAACCCCTTTGATGCGTCGCATTAAAACAATCCATTTTGTTGGTATAGGTGGTTCCGGTATGAACGGGATTGCCGAGGTTTTATTAAATCAGGGATATAATATTACCGGCTCTGATCAAAGTGTTAATTCTGCAACTAAACGCTTAATTTCACTTGGAGCAAAAGTATATCAAGGGCATGATGCGACCAATATTATTGGCGCAGATGTAGTAGTGACTTCTAGTGCGATTGATTCTACCAACCCCGAAGTTCAAGCTGCCAGTGCAGCACATATACCAGTTTTACCGCGCGCTCAAATGCTTGCTGAATTAATGCGGTTTAATTATGGAATTGCGATTGCAGGCACTCATGGAAAAACTACGACAACAAGTTTGGTCGCAAGTATTCTTGCCGAGGCCAAGCTTGATCCAACATTTGTTATTGGGGGAATTTTAAATAGCGCAAGTAGTAGTGCTCGTTTAGGAGCTGGACAACATTTTGTTGTTGAAGCAGATGAAAGTGATGCTTCGTTTTTATATTTTAACCCGATGGTTAGTGTGGTTACAAATATTGATGCTGATCATATGCAAACATATGGGAATGATTTTGACAGACTCAAGCAAGCTTTTTTAGATTTTTTACACCGATTGCCTTTTTATGGTTTGGCAGTAGTTTGTTTAGACGATCCAGTAGTAAGAGAAATTTTACCCCGTATTTCTCGTCCAGTAATCACTTATGGTTTTAGTGATGATGCTGATGTAAGAGCGTATGATTTTATACAACAAGGATTTAGTTGTGATTTTAAAATTTGTTGGAAGCAAAAAAATATAGAAATGAACATTAATCTAAATTTGCCAGGGCGCCATAATGTTCTAAATTCACTAGCCGCAATTGCCGTAGCTACAGAATGTTGCAATGTTGATGCCGCCACTATAAATTCTGCTTTAGCACAGTTTGGTGGTGTGGGCAGGAGAATGCAGCGTTATGGTGAAATAGTTATGCCGCAGGGTAAAGTATTTTTAGTTGATGATTATGGGCATCATCCACAAGAAATCCAGGTAACTTTACAAGCACTGCGTGCAGCATGGCCGGAGCGTCGTTTAGTTCTTGCTTTTCAACCTCATCGCTATACTAGGACACGGGATCTATTTGAAGATTTCACCTCTGTTTTGTCTGAAGTTGATGTATTGTTATTAATGGAAGTCTATGCGGCTTGCGAAGCTCCAATTGTGGGAGTAGATAGCCGCGCGCTTATACGCAATATCAGATTGCGAGGAAAAATCGAACCAATTTTTGTAAATGACAACGATGATCTTTTTAATTTGTTACCAAATATTTTACGTGAAGGTGATGTTTTATTAATACAAGGAGCAGGTAATATAGGGGCGATGGCGCCTCGATTAAAGCAAGAGTGCATACCCTTCGTAAAATGAATTTATACCAACATCAAATTGAAGTTGAAATTTAAAAATCGTTATAATTGGATCCGGTAGCCGCAGGCTTCAGCCTGCGTTGGTGTGGAGCCAGTCTAAATACGCAAGCTAAAGCTCGCGGCTGCCATATTTTTACCAAATTGGTATATTGATGAACAAAGATCTCTCTAAATTAAAAAATAAATTACAGCGCAACCATCCGTTAGCAGAATATACATCTTGGAAAATTGGCGGACCAGCAGAGTATTTTTACAGGCCGATGGATTTAGAAGATTTAGTGCAAATAATGCGGGTTTGGCAGGAAGAGCCAATTATGGTTCTTGGAGCTGCTAGTAACGTTTTGATTCGCGATGCTGGTATTAAAGGGCTAGTGATTTATTTGCGTAATAGTCTAACAAAGTTTGATGAACTTGATGATTCTAATATTCGTGTTGAAGCTGGTGTTGAACTTATGCATTTGGTAGAAAAATGCGTCAGTTTAGGTATGTTTGATGCTGCTTTTATGTCTGGTATTCCAGGCACGGTTGGTGGTGCACTAAAAATGAACGCTGGTGCTTATGGAGAACGCATTTGGAATCATATTGTAGCAGTAGAAACTATTAACCGCTCAGGCGAAATCAAATTAAAACAAGCTAAAGATTTTGCAGTTGGTTATCGCCAAGTTGATAGCTTAGCCAAAGATGAATGGTTTGTAGCTGCGCAATTTAATTTTACTCGAGGTGAAGTGCAAGCAGCTAAGCAACAGGTGCAAACTTATTTGCAAAAGAGGAGTAAATCTCAGCCTTTAGATTTTCCAAGCTGTGGTTCAGTATTTCGGAATCCAGAAGGAGATTATGCGGCTAGATTGATTGAAGCATGTGGACTTAAAGGTAAACAGATAGGCGGAGCTAGAGTTTCTGAAAAGCATGCCAATTTTATTATTAATTGTGGTAATGCTATCGCGGTTGATGTTGAAACTCTAATGCAAGAAATAATTACCAAGGTTGAGAGCTCTAGCAGTGTTAAATTAATTCCTGAAGTCCACATATTAGGCGATATACTCCTCGCATAAATTCATTCTGCGAGGAGTATAGTGCCACTAATGACTAACTCTTAAATACAACTATCGTTTAGCATAACTAGAGCAAAGCAAAGATGGGATGGAGAACTAAAGCAAAAATCCAACATAAAAAGCAAGCGAAGAGGCTGTTTTTTAAAATTATTATTAGTGGCGTGATTGGTTTTTTGTTGTGGTATGTTTGGGGTTATACCAAGCCAAGAAATTTTCCTATAAACCACGTGAAGATTTTTGCAACCTATGAGCATGTTGAGCAACAATCTTTGCAAAAAGCTATCGATTCTTATTTAAATAATGGTTTTTTCTATTTGAATGTCATTAGTATGAGGCAGCAGTTGTTAAAGTTGCCTTGGGTTTATGAAGCTTCTGTGCAACGCAAGTGGCCGGACACAGTGGTTGTTAATATTATTGAGCAGAAGCCTATTTTACAGTGGGGCAAAAATGCGCTTGTCAATCCAGAAGGAGTTGTTTTTGCCCCGCCAATCTCTACTTTTCCTCAGGGGTTGCCAATAATTTTTGGTCCAGAAGAACGGGAATTAGAAATTTTTACTTTATATAAAAAAATGCAGTTGCTATTTGAGCCCCTGGATTTAACTGTTAAACAGCTAATTTTAAGTCCACAACATCATTGGGAAATTTTATTGAGTAATAACGCAGTAGTTTATTTGAAAGAAGCTGAGCCCTTAAGTCAGCTTGAGCTTTTAGTTAATTTGTATAGAAAAATTACCGCCGATCGTGAGAAAGAACCAAAGTCTATTGATTTACGTTACAATAGCGGATTAGCGGTGAAGTGGGAGTAAATCCTAAGCAAAAAATTCTATTAGCGTGATTTATCCCCGCTGGAATCTATAGGCCATGCTGAAGCCGACAGGGTATCTCTAGCACTGCTGCCATCAGCAGGTAGTTTTGTAATAAGCAATAAATTAGGTCTAAGGTTTGGAGGCTTTGTTACTTCCTGAAGTCGTCGAAGAAAATCTACCAAGTTAGGATGTTGGAAAGCATCTTGGGTAATTATTACCATTCCATTGCTTCTCAACGCCTGGTGTTCTTGTTGCCGCATTTCTAGAATGAGTTCTTGCAAGTCAGGATGTTGAAGCAAGTCCGCTGGGATCTTAGCCCCCCTGCGGATCAACAATTGCGCTGCTTTTATATTTACTACGATTGCTAAACTAAGGGGAGTGTTACCATTAATATCGCAAATATTAATGTCTGCGTGATATCGCAGTAGTAATTCAATCATGGGGATGTTGCCGGTAAATGCTGCATAAAATAGCGGCGTACGATGTTTCTTATCTTTTTCGTTGATCCTGGCGCCAAGTTTCAGTAACATTTCTGCCATATTTGTATGCTCCGCGTCCGCGCCAGCTACACAATGAAGAGGTGTAAGGCCAAGTTTATTTGGTGTATTGATTCCAATTATTGGCACCTCTTTTGTTTTTAACAAAAAGGTAGCAACGTCTTTTTGATGATTCATAGTTGCAAGATTAAGTAATGTCTTACCTTCTTTATCTTGTTCAGTAAGTAAAGCGCAAATATCTTTTAGTGTTAGTTCAAATAATGGGTAATTTCTCAGAATTGTTTTAAGTATATTGACGCGATCTATTTGCCATATACCATACTCATCATAATCGTCTACTATCAATGTATGTAATATCGGTTTTTCAGGATGATTGTTTTCTGTAAGTGTTTTATTAGCAAGCTTTGCTATTTTGCAGAGTTCTGCTTTTGATATTGCCCTATCTTTGGGAATTTCATCAGCTACGGTTGTTTGTGCTGCTGCAAGATCGCTAATAGAAGCCCTTAATTTAACTTTAATTTTGTATAAGTCTGCTTCTGTAAAATTGATATTATGAGATATTGATTTGTTTGCGGCTTTTCTAAATTCTTTAGAATCATTAGTAGTGCTTTCTATTTCTCTTTCGATTTGTTCTACTTCTTCTTCTGTAAACGATAGTAGTCTTAATAAATATGACATGCTGATATCATAACCATCATTAGGAACAGCAAGGATCGCGTTATTAAAA
Organism: Gammaproteobacteria bacterium RBG_16_37_9; assembly: GCA_001801345.1. GTDB lineage: Bacteria > Pseudomonadota > Gammaproteobacteria > UBA9339 > UBA9339 > UBA9339. The sequence goes on from MGXJ01000005.1 coordinate 10,761, forward strand.
AGGATTACAAAGAGAATAATTAATGTGAATTTGAATTTCATAATCACTCCTTGACTATGATGCATCCTTAAATAGACTTTTTTCAAAATCCGCGTCTTTTGTCATACTGCTGCGTTGCAAGCTTGCATTATGCCAAAACACCTGGTTTTGAAAAAAGGCTAATGGTGTTATTTTAAACCAAATAGATCAAAAATGCTAATTTATATATTTAAGTTATGTTCAGTTATTTTTAATTTGATTACAATCTCTTTGTTTTTTAACTCGATTATTTTTGGTAAGTCAAAATTTTTACCGGCTTGGACCTGAAATTCAGAATATTTTATTTGCCATCCATTTTGTTTTAGATCAGTTAAATGTCCGTATTGATCAAAATAGATTGAGTCGATTTTGGAAGTTGGAGTAGGTAACGCCAAAATCCAATAGCGGATATTAGATACTGGTAATTGCCATCCTAATTGATCGAGCGTTAATTGTTCCGGGGTCGATGCTTTGATGCATTGTTTACTTGTGCGCCAAAGTTCTACGTTATTGGGATTGCCGACAATACGAATGCTATTTATATTTAATGGGCCAGAAATATTTACGATGTAGTCATTTTGGTTTTGTGTCCATTTGAAGCGGGCGATATCCCTTTTTTTATTGTGGGTGATGCTTAAAGAGCCAGCTAGAGCCCAGTTTTTTATTTGTTGTAGTTCTAGTTGGCGTTTTTCCTGTGGGGCATAAATGTAGGAGGGAGGTCGTTGGAAATAAGCACAGCCTGCTAGAAATATCATGCCAAAGAATAAAGCAATTAATCTAAATTTTTTTTTGTAATCCACGGTAATCAAAATTTACGTTAAAAAGTAATGTATTTGTGCTAGTATTAAAAACTATGAAAACGATATCACTAGTTATACCATTTTACAATGAAGGGGATGTAGTTTTTGATTTTTTTGCGAAACTATTGCCAATAGTAAATGAATTTAAACAATATTCTTTTGAATTTGTTTGTGTTGATGACGGTAGTAGTGATGATACTTTTGTTAATTTAAGCAAAGTAAATGACCAGCGTCTTAAAATCATTCAACTTTCCCGTAATTTTCATAAGGAGGCTGCGCTCACTGCTGGTATTGATTTTGCACTTGGAGATGCGATAATTCCTATAGACGCTGATTTACAAGATCCGCCAGAACTAATAGCAGCAATGTTAAAAAAATGGGAAGAGGGTTTTGAGGTAGTATTGGCTAAAAGAAAAAGTCGCTTGACTGATACCTGGTTAAAAAGAAATAGCGCCAAGTGGTTTTATAAGATGCATAATTATCTCGCAGATTTTGCAATTCCCAATGACGTCGGTGATTTTCGTTTAATGGATAGAGTTGTTGTAGATGCTCTAAAAAAACTATCTGAGAGACAGCGTTTTATGAAGGGATTGTTTGCTTGGGTTGGATTTAGGAATACAGTTATTGAGTATGACCGTTTGGAGCGTATTTCTGGAAAAACCAAGTGGAAGGGATGGCAATTATGGAATTTAGCTCTTGATGGAATAACTAGTTTTAGCACTTTGCCACTGCGAATTTGGAGTTATTTAGGTGTTTTATTTGCTTTGATAGCATTTATTTACGGGGGTTGGATTATGCTTAGGACGCTTATCTGGGGCGTTGATTTGCCAGGATACGCATCACTTTTTACCGCTATTTTATTTATTGGTGGAATTCAGATGATAGGAATTGGAGTGATAGGAGAATATTTAGGGCGAGCCTATCAAGAAACCAAACAAAGGCCTATTTATGTAGTAAGAAAAATTGTTAATAATTTACATTAGTTTTTTTATCGGCTGCGATTTCTTGCAAGAAAATTCTTTTATGATATATTATCCCTATGAAAACGCTATAACCCACTATTAGTTATGTTTATCCGGCTCCCCGAGAGCTGCTGTTAACTTGTTTTTTTGTGAGGTGTAGCGTGAGTTCTATCTTTAGTTTATCAAATATCAAATCCGAATTTAAATGCTCAATGCGATTGGCAGTTCCGCTAGTCGCGTCCGAGGTAATTTATGGTTTAAATAGTTTTATTGCTACCATCATGGTCGCTCATTTGGGCCAAGAACAGTTAGCTGCCAATGCTTTAGTATGGAGCATTTATATTTCTGTAATTGTTTTTTTTATAGGGATTTTTTGTTCAGTGAGCGTTATGAGTTCACAAAGCTTTGGTGCTAAAGATCAAATTGGTGTCAGTATATGTTTTAAGCAAGGATTAATTATGGCAATTGCATTTTCGTTGCCAATGATGCTTATTATGTGGGTGATTCCTGTTGTTCTAACTTGGGCTAAACAAGATCCAGCGGTTATTAAATGCGCCAAACCATTTTTTTACTCATTAATTTGGTCGATATTGCCTTTTAATATAATGATCGTGATTCAGCAATTTTTAATAGGGATTACTAAAACACGTTTAGTAATGTTTATGAGCATTTTAGCTGTGCCCATAGAAATATTTTTTTATTATACTTTTATATTTGGAAATTTTGGGCTTCCGAAATTGGAGCTTGCTGGTATTGGTTACGGGTTGACTGTGTCATATTTTGTATTAGCTATGTTTTTTATGGGCTGGCTATATTTTTCTAAGGAACTAAGAATTCATTCTTTATTTAAAAAATGGTGGGTTATTGAGTATAAATTTTTGGCCGAAATGATTCGTATAGGATTGCCGCTTGGTCTAATGTATTGCAGCGAAGTGGTATTTTTTGCCGTTGTGGCTATTATGATGGGAATGTTGGGTGTTACAGTTTTAGCAGCATATCAGATTTCTTATCAATATTTAATGATCGCTTTAGTCATTCTCTTTGCATTAAATCAAAATACAGCTGTGAGAGTTGGCAATGAAGTTGGTCGTAATGATCGTAATAAATTGAGATTGACCGCTGCAGTCAATATGATGATAAGTTTTGGGTTTATATTATTATTTAGTATTTTTTATCTTTTTTTCCCTCAGGTTGCAATTGGTTTAGATATAGATGCGAGCGCAGTTCATTTTAAAGATGTTGCTGCTGAAGCTATGAAATTTTTCCCTATAGTTGCCGTTTTACTTATGACAGAGTGTATTCGTTTGGTTGGTTGCGGTGCTTTAAGGGGATTAAAAGATTCCCATTTTCAGATGATGCTCAGTGTTTTTGGTTTTTGGGCGATTGCTTTTCCTAGTGCTTATTTATTAGCATTCAAATTTAAGTTTGGTGGTGTTGGGATATGGTGGGGGATTGTAATTGGTCTTTTTATTACAGGGATTCTATTTCTGATACGTTTTAATCGCCTTGCCAAAAGTGTTGATTTGTTATCTTTGGTGACGAAAAAAGAATAAACATTTGGACTTACGTGAAATCGCGTTCGCTGTTTCGCGGAAGGTTTAATGTTGTCATTCCGAGTTTGTGAGGGATCTCCTTGGTGTGGAATCCCATCAAGTAGTTTCCTCATTGCTCACATAATAGCATTATTTCAAGGATAACCACTCCCCAAAATAGTGCTATTTTGGGGAGTGGCAGTCCTTGAAATTGACAAGTATCTCTCTCTAAGTTATTCTGTGTATATGGATATTATCCGTTTTTATCATGAGTTATCTAAACACCTCGTTTCAAACAAGGTGTTAATTATTTATGGTCCACGTCAGGCAGGTAAGACTACTTTGTTGAAACAATTTCTAGAAAATAGCGGATTAAAATATAAGCTTGATTCTGGGGATAATATTAAAATTCAACATTTGCTAAGTTCTCAGGACTTTGATTTGTTGAGAGAATATGTCAGTGGATATGAATTATTGGCAGTAGATGAAGCACAAAAAATTCCAAATATTGGTGTTAATTTAAAAATACTTGTTGATCAGGTTCCAAATTTAAAAATTATTGTTACAGGATCGTCTTCATTTGAGTTAGCTGGTCAAGTCGGCGAGCCTCTAACCGGACGCAAAATAACTCTTACTCTATATCCAGTAGCTCAATTAGAATTACTTGATATGTATAATAAGCATGAGTTAAAAGATAAAATTTCAGAATGGGTAATCTTTGGAGGTTATCCTGAAATAATTGTTACTGCAGGTAGGGATAAAAAAATAAAATTACTTGATGAATTAGTTTACTCTTATTTGCTGAAGGATATTTTAGAATTGGATCATATTAAGAATTCGAAAAAACTTTTAGATCTTTTGCGTTTGCTAGCCTTTCAAATTGGGAACGAAGTTTCTTTAAGTGAGTTAGGAAAACAACTTGGTATGGATCACAAAACTGTAGAGCGATATTTGGATATATTAGAAAAAGCTTTTGTCATATATAATTTACGAGGTTTTAGCCGAAATTTACGTAAAGAGATAACCAAAAAAAGCAAATATTATTTTTATGATAATGGGATAAGAAACGCAATTATTTCTAATTTTAACGATATTGATCAGAGAAATGACATCGGAGCGTTATGGGAAAATTTTATATTTATGGAGCGTTGTAAAAAACGCTCATATCATGCTATTGCTGCCAATCCATATTTTTGGCGAACTTGGGAGGGGCAGGAAATCGATTTGATTGAGGAGCGTGAAGGTAAATTATTCGCTTATGAATTTAAATGGAACGAGAGCAAAGCAAAACCACCGCACAAATGGACAGAGGCGTATCAAAATTCAGTTTTTTCTGTCGTTAATAAAAAAAATTATTTGAAGTTTGTGACTTAAGATGGTTAGTAATTGGGTTATAATTCCAATTGCTCTTTTTAGGTTAACGGGTATGAACTATATGTAAGGTTAAAGCTAACATTTGGTTCACAAACATAATTCCGCCAGAAACTTATTTGAGATCGATATATATTATCTTGCCTATATTTTGTATAATTAAGTTCTTTAAACTTGGATTAACCACTTAATGCAGCCATCAATTATTAACAAGCTAAATTTGCTGAATACCAGGCATCAAGAAATCTCTAATCTTTTGTCAGATCCAGAGATTATCAACAATCAAAATCGCTATCGTGAATTATCAAAAGAGTATGCACATCTTGAGCCAATTGTTTACGCTCTTAATGAATATAATAATAACCAGCAGAAAATTGCTGATGCTGAAAAAATTCTTCAAGAGGAGCAAGATGTTGATTTGAAGGCACTTGCTGAAGAAGAGCTATTTCATTTGCGAGAAAATATTCAAAAGTTAGTAGAAAATTTACAAAATTTGTTATTGCCGCGTGATCCTAATGATGAGCGCAATGTTTTTTTAGAGATTCGGGCTGGTGCCGGTGGCGATGAGGCAGCAATTTTTGCTGGTGATCTATTTCGCATGTATACCCATTATGTTGAAGATGCTGGATGGCAAGTAGAGATTATAAACTCAAGCGCTGGTGAGCACGGCGGCTATAAAGAAATCATTACTAGAATTATTGGTAAGGGAGCGTATTCAAAATTGAAATTTGAATCGGGAGTTCATAGGGTGCAAAGAGTTCCGGCAACAGAGGCACAAGGGCGGATTCATACGTCAACTTGCACTGTCGCTGTAATTGCCGAAGCAGATGAAATTGATGATATAGAAGTTAACCCGGCAGACTTAAAAATCGATACTTATCGCAGTTCTGGAGCTGGTGGCCAACATGTAAATGTCACCGACTCTGCTATACGAATTACCCATCTACCTTCTGGAGTTGTAGTGGAATGCCAAGATGAACGTTCGCAGCATAAAAATCGTGCTCGAGCCATGTCGCTTTTAAAAGCAAGATTACTCGCAGCTGAGCAAGAAAAACAGCAGAAAGCCCAAGCAGAAACCCGACGTAATTTAGTTGGAACTGGCGATCGTTCAGAAAGAATTCGTACTTATAATTTTCCTCAAGGGCGCCTTACTGATCACCGGATTAATCTAACATTATATCAACTTGATAAAATTATTGATGGTGATTTAAATCCTATTATTGAGCCTTTGATGCGAGAGCATCATGCGGATCAGTTGGCGGCATTTGGTGGGGGTTAATGAATGTCATCCTTCGTGTCAAGCACGAAGGCAAGCCTCGGGCTTGTATTGTTTGTCATCCTCGGGCTTGACCCGAGGATGACAAATAGTTTTTAGTTTTCGGAGATTTTATGCTTGGCACTTGGTTGTTTCAAATAGTAACACTTCTATTTTTGCTAACTGCATGCGCATTTTTTTTAGGCGAGTATATGGCCAAAGTTTTTTCCGGAGAACGCACATTTATATCGCCGATATTAGCGCCAGTAGAGAATTTTCTCTATAAACTTTTTGGCATTGATCCAAATGAAGATATGAATTGGAAAACATTTGCGATGAATGTCATATTCTTTATTTTCGTGGGAATGATTGCATTATTTTTCCTGTTGCGAATGCAAGATAGTTTGCCATTAAATCTTAATAACTTTAAAGCTATAAGATGGGATGCTGCTATCAATGCAGCAATTTCTTTTGTTACCAATAGTGATTGGCAGCCATATAAAAGCGAAGCTGTGATGAGTTATTTAACTAGAATGCTAGGGATGGGGCTGCAAAATTTTTTATCTGCAGCAACTGGGATGGCTGTGGCTGTGGCTTTAATCAACGCTTTTGTGCGTAAAAATACTCCTGGCATAGGAAATTTTTGGGTTTATTTAACTAGATCGATAATTTATGTTTTGCTTCCCTTATCTATCGTATTATCCCTGTTTTTAGTTTCGCAGGGCAGCATAGCTAATCTTAATCCATATGTGCATATAAAAACTTTAGAAGGAAAAGAGCAGATAATTGCTCAGGGCCCCGCCGCTCCACAAATAGCCATCAAGCAGTTAGGGACTAGTGGCGGCGGGTTTTTCGCTGCTAATTCCGCTCATCCCTATGAAAATCCAACGCCAATAACTGATTATGTAAACATTTTAGCTCTACTATTAATTGCCGCGGCTTTTCCCTTTGCTTTTGGAGCATTAATTAAAGATCGCTCTCAAGGCTGGGCTATATTTATCGCGATGATGTTGCTTTTTATTATAGGTTTGTGGTTCGTCATATGGTCGGAATTGCACGGGAACCCACTTCTTACAAAATTAGGAATCCATAATGGTGTGAATATGGAGGGGAAAGAAGTGCGGTTTGGGCCACTGGCGTCAGCTTTTTTTGCTAATTCTGCTACAGCCACTTCAGCAGGAGCCGCCAGCTCTTCTTACGATAGTTTAATGCCGCTTACTGGGATAGTTCTTATTTTTAATATGGCAATAGGCGAGGTTATTTTTGGTGGGGTGGGTTCAGGATTTATTGGGATGATGTTTTATGTGATGCTTACCATGTTTTTAATTGGTCTTATGATCGGAAGATCACCTGAAGTATATGGCAAAAAATTAGAAGCTTATGAAATGATAATGATTGTATCTGCTCTTTTTCTTCCTTGTGCGCTTCAACTGATTTTAAGCGCTATAGCTGTATCCATTAGTGCTGGAACCTCTAGTTTAGGTAACCCAACTTTTCATGGACTATCTGAAGTAATCTATGCTTACGCATCTGGAGTTGGTAATAATGGTTCGGCATTTGCAGGATTAAAAGCTGATACACCGTTTTATAATTTGACCATAGCTTTTGCCATGTTAGCCGGTTACTTGATAACTATTATTCCGGCGTTAGCAGTTGCTGGTTCAATAACACAAAAAAATAGCAGCCCACTAGCTACCCGTTTTCCTACTAATAGACCATTATTTATTTTAGTATTAGTTGGGATCATATTTATTATTGGAGCTTTAACTTTTTTTCCAGCATTAGTGTTGGGGCCGGTAGTAGAGCATTTATACATTTTATCCGGAAAAACTTTTTAGAAGTGATTTAGTATGATACATAAAAGAGTGTTATGGAGTAGTAAATTTATTTTGCCTGCGATTAAACAAGCTTTTATTAAGCTTAATCCGTTATTTCTGTGGCGCAATATTATAATGTTTGTGGTTGAAGTTGGAGCTGCTGCGACTTTGATCATTGCAGCGATGCATTTTTTTGCTGGAATTCCATATAACTTCGATTTATATATCAGTATATGGTTATGGTTTACAGTGTTGTTTGCTAACTTTGCCGAAAGTCTAGCCGAAGGTAAAGGAAAGGCTCAAGCTGAATCTCTTAAGCATGGGCGGAGTGATGTTTATGCGCAACGGGTAAAGCCGGATACCGAATCAGAAGTCGAATCGGTGCCGGCTTTAATGCTTAAAAAAGGGGATATTGTAATCATTACAGATGGCATGATGATTCCATCAGATGGCGAAATTATTGAAGGCGTAGCATTGATTGACGAGTCGGCCATTACAGGAGAGTCGGCGCCAGTAGTGCGCGAAGCTGGCGGTGATAAAACAGGAGTTACTGGTGGGACTAAAGTTCTTTCAGGGACAATTAAAGTTGAAATTAGAACCAATCCAGGAGAAACATTTATTGATCAAATGATCGGAATGATAGAAAGTTCTAAACGGCAAAAAACACCCAATGAAGTTGCTTTGGAAATTTTTTTAATTAGTTCAATGATTTTGTTTATTGTTGTAATAATAACGTTGTTTCTGTTTGGTGTTTATTTAGATTTTAAAATCTCTACTACTGTTTTAATAGCGCTGCTAGTGTGTTTGATCCCAACTACTATAGGAGGATTATTGCCAGCAATTGGGATTGCTGGAATGGATCGGTTGTTGTCGTATAATGTAATCGCATTAAATGGGCGCGCGGTTGAAGCCGCTGGCGATGTTAATGTAGTTCTTTTAGATAAAACAGGAACTATTACGCTTGGTAATAGATTAGCCACTGAGTTTATCGCAGCTCCTGGAATTACAGAAAAAGAATTAGCTCGGTTTGCGATGCTATCTTCTCTAGCCGATGATACTCCAGAAGGGCGCAGTATTGTAATTTTAGCTAAAGAGAAATTGCAAATTCATGGTCGTGATATAAGGTCGCCCGTAGGCGCGAAATTCATTGGGTTTCGTGCTGAGACTAGAATGAGTGGTATTGATGTTAATGAAGTGCAGATTCGTAAAGGAGCAGTTGATGCGATTGAAAATTTTGTTAAAGCTCGCAAAATTATATTTCCGGCAGAGGTAAGGCAGGCAGTAGAGAGGGTTGCCAACGAAGGAGGAACTCCACTTGTGGTGGTTGATCAAAAAACGGTATATGGCGTTGTTTATCTCAAAGATGTGTTAAAAGAAGGAATTCGTGATCGCTTGTTACAATTAAAAAATATTGGGATTATTTCGGTAATGATAACTGGTGATAATCCGTTGACAGCAGCAGCTATTGCAGCAGAAGCTGGGGTGAGTGATTTTATAGCCCAGGCTAATCCATCGATGAAGCTAAAACGAATTAAAAAATATCAGCAAGATGGTTATATGGTGGCGATGATTGGTGATGGGACAAATGATGTCCCGGCTCTAGCGCAAGCGGATGTAGCGGTGGCTATGAATGCTGGCACTCAAGCAGCACGAGAAGCTGCTAATATGATTGACTTAGATTCAACTCCAACAAAGTTACTTGATATTGTTGAAATTGGTAAACAGATTTTAATTACTAGGGGAGCGCTTACAACATTTAGTATTTCTAATGACGTGGCTAAATATTTTGCAATTATTCCAGCATTATTTGTCGAAAAATGTTCGATGTTGAGTGTGTTAAATGTTATGCATCTTGCTAGCCCCTTTAGTGCGATTATTTCTGCGGTAATATTTAATGCGATTATAATACCGTTATTGATTCCTTTGGCATTAAGAGGAGTGCAGTGTCAGCAAGTTTCGGTAGAATATCTTTTAAAGAGAAATTTGTTAATTTATGGTCTTGGTGGAGTATTGTTGCCATTTATTGGGATTAAGCTTATTGATATGTTAGTGGTATGGTTGGGGTGGGGATTGTAATTGGGCGTAGGTAGGAAGGTATGCAAAAATTGATTACATCTATAAGAGTTCTTTTCGGGTTTGCTATTTTGCTGGGTTTAGGTTATCCACTTTTTATTGTGACTATTAGTAAAGCTATTTTCCCATATCAGGCAAATGGTAGTTTGCTCGAATATCAAGGTAAGAAAATAGGTTCATCATTAATAGCGCAGGAGTTTACTTCGCCCAAGTATTTTCATAGTAGGTTTTCTGCAGTGAATTATAATGCGGAAGATTCCGGCGGAAGTAATTTAGCAGCTTCTAATGAAAAGCTGTATGTGCAAACCAAAAAACATCTTAGGCATATAAGAGCAGAGAATGAGTTTGAAGCAGATTTAAAAATACCGGCTGATATGGTGCTTAGTTCCGCCAGTGGTTTAGATCCACATATTTCTTTAGATAATGCGATGTTACAATTACCTCGAGTGGAAAAACATCGTCATCTAGATCGAGCATTTATTAAGCGGTTGATTTATGATCATCTTGATCGCGATTTTATTGGAGTTTGGGGACAACCTGGAGTTAATGTATTAAAACTTAATTTGGCATTGGATAAGCTATCATCCTGAGTTGAAATAAAGAATATAAATTTATGAATATGCCACAAACAGAAAAAATAAATGAAGTTGAAGTCAGTGATCAAAATAAAATTAATGACACAAACAGACATGGTCAGCTAAAAATTTTTCTTGGTTATTGCGCAGGCGTTGGCAAGACTTATCGCATGTTGCAAGACGGCATAGTCAGTAAACGTAATGGCGTTGATGTGGTGGTTGGTATTGTAGAAACACATGGGAGAACAGACACCGAAGCTTTAGTGCGCGAGTTAGAGGTGCTGCCGCGAAAGAATATCCAGTATTCTGGAATTGTTATTGATGAAATGGATTTAGACATTTTGATGGAGCGGCGTCCGCAGCTGGTTTTGGTAGATGAATTGGCGCATACCAATATTCCTGGTTCGAGGCATGCGAAGCGTTACCAGGATGTTGAAGAGTTATTAAATGCAGGCATTAATGTTTATACCACGCTCAATATTCAGCATATTCAAAGTTTGGTGGATATAGTTTATCAAATTACGGGAGTAAGAGTTGAAGAAATTATTCCTAGCAGTTTTATGGAATCTGAAATTGAGATTGAGCTAGTTGATCTCTCGCCAGAAAAGCTACAACAACGTTTGTCTGAAGGTAAAGTATATATTCCACAAAAAGCACAGCTCGCAATGCAGAAGTTTTTTAAGAAAGGGAATTTACTAGCGCTACGAGAGTTGTCTTTAAAATATAC
>MGXJ01000005.1:21998-30132 GCA_001801345.1 Gammaproteobacteria bacterium RBG_16_37_9
AGAATATTGCTAATTACCCATCGCATGGCCGCCGATTTAGAGGCAGAATGGTATGCAGTCCATGTAGAATCGTTGCAACAAGCCAGATACACTGGAAAAGCGCGCAATCAACTTTATCGTAATATTAATTTGGCTGAAGAGTTGGGCGCAAAAGTTGTTGCACTAAGCGGTAGTGATATTGCCGATGAAATCATTAAATTTGCTAAACAAAAAAATGTTACGTTAATTATTACTGGATTATCGCAGCGTTCACGCTTTCAAGAGCTTGTTCGGGGCTCGGTATTTGATAATTTGGTAAAAAAATCTAGTCCGATTAACGTGTTGGTTGTCGGTGGTAATCCACAAGTTACCGCACCAAGTAAATCGCCACCAGCAAAGAAGTTAGAATATAAACCTTATTTTATGGGTTTTCTGAGCGTAACTACGGTTTTTTTACTTAGCTGGATGTTTCCTCAATGGATTTTGACGCACAATTTACTAATGATTTTATTATTGCCAACGCTTGTGTCGGGAATTTTGTGGGGCATATCTGTAGGTTTATTTACTTCAGTTGTTGCTTTAGGTTTGTATGATTTCTTTTTTTTACAACCAATTTTTTCGTTCGGAATTTCCGATTATCTATATTTATCGAATATCGTGCTTTTTATTTTGGTTGTTTTAGGCGTAAGTTGGATTGGTAGGATGATTAGGTGGCGTGCGGATAGCGCAAGACATCGTGAAAGATTTGTATATGCACTTTATAATTTTAGTCGTGAGATAATAGGTGCAGAAAATTTCGATGATATTTTAAATCGGGCTACGCGTAGTATTGTTGAGGCTTTCGAAAGCGATATTGTAATTCTTTTGCCTGAAAAATCAGGGAAGCTTGAATTAACAGCTAAAAGTAAAACAGAGTTGGTGTTGAACGAAATGGAGCAGGCGGTTGCTATATGGGTTTATAAAAATGGACGCCATGCAGGTAAAGGAACAAGCACCCTGTCTTCAGCAAAATGGTATTATGTTCCACTTAAAGCACGCGATAGAGTTTTAGGTGTTATATGCTTAATGAAGTTAGATGTAGATAAAACTTTTTCTCCCGAACAAAAACGTCTTCTTGAGGCTTTTGCTGGAGTGGTGGCGCTGGCTTTGACAAAGGCGAATAAATAGCCGAATTATTAGAGTTCTTTCAAAACCTGCGTCTTTTGTCATACTACTGCGTTGCACATTCGCTCGCACAAATTTGACATGGATGTGTCAAATTTCGCAATTGCCGAAGGCAAGCCCAAAGGGCGAGCAACAGGATGTTGCGAGTAATGCTCATTTACCTAAAAGTAAACTCCGCTTGCTCACTTCATGTGCGCCTTGTATTATGCCAAAATACTGGGTTTTGAAAGAACTCTATTTTGCCTTACACTGAAAATTAGGCTAAAACTCAGTGTATGAGAAAAATTAATAGGTCTGCTGTATTAGTAGAGTTCACAACCAAAAATGATAAAAATTCTCGATTTTTTCTTGATGAAAACCACACTTTTCATACAAGTGGCATGCCGCGGTATTGGCTTTTTGGGTTACGACTTGAGCTTTTGAATAACCTTCTTCAATAAAATATTTTTGGGCTGCATAGATTAGTTTAGTGCCGAGCTTTTTCCCCCTGAAATTTTTATTTACCGCGAGTAATCCGATATCGCCGCGTTTATTTTTTGTGCCAAGTGTAGCCATAGCGATAATTTTATTTTTATGAGGAATTACAATTACTCGAGTAGCGACAGAACCGTTAACTGAATTTTTTATCCAAGTATTATAAAGTTTGTGAAATAATTTTTTAGGGAGTTTAGGGTCAGTATGAAAACGGGAATAGGTCCCAGCTTGGATAGCTAATTGCTTTAACTCTGTATTTGGGGTTTTTGCTTGGTATATTTTAACTTCAGAGATAAAATCTGAAGGCGGAGTTATTTTTTTAAGATCAATGAGGTAAGTTATTTGTTCGCTGCTGAGAAAACCTTTAAGTTTTGTCGCTGCCTTTTGTGAAATTTTGTCGGTGCTAGCCGAGGGCCAGTATACTAAGCGGACATTTTGTTTTTTTAATTTATCTAAAATTAATTGTAATTTTTTTTGAGAAAGTTTAGGTGATAAAATTTTTGCTACTTTAAAGCCAAAGAGTTTGGTGTCTAGTTTTAGTAAGGTTAATTTCATATTTTATGTTCTTCAATATAATATACTGTTATCTTCGGGCGCACATGTCATCCTCGGGCATACATGTCATCCTCGGGCTTGACCCGAGGATCTAGCATCGAATGTCGAGATCCTCGGATCTGCGCTTCGCTTGTCCGAGGATGACAAGCAAGAGAAAGTCCCAGGATGACAAGCAAGAGAAAGTCCGAGGATGACAAAAGAGCCTGAGAGCCTGCCCTCGTGTTTAACACGAGGGATGACAATTAACATCAAAACAACGAATCCGGAGTTTGTTCAACTTGGTCCATCGAATTATCTACAACTGGTGGTTGTAGTGGTGCCTGAGTCTTTGGTGCAGTGCTTTCAGTAAACATTTCAAATATAGCATTTTCCTGTTCTGGGTTAGCCAAGAACCCGGTTGTTGGATCAATTCTGACAGTGGTTATACCATCAGGTCTTTTCATGCCGTGGTTTGGACTATTTTCTAAAGCATTTTTCATAAATTGAATCCATATCGGTAAAGCAGCTGTAGAACCATGTTCACCAGTAGTATGTGGTTGATCAAAACCAATCCACACGGTTGTAATTAAATCGCTATTAAATCCAGAAAACCAGGCATCTATTTGATCATTGGTAGTGCCAGTTTTTCCGGCTAAATCTTCTCGATTTAAAATTCTAGCTTTCCTTGCAGTGCCAGATTCGATTGCGTCTTTAAGAGCATCTGTTATTAGGTAGGCATTTTGTGCAGAAATAACACGAGGCGCTGTAGGGGTTTTATTTTTTGGATCTTTTATTTCTGGAATTGTTATCGGCTCAGCTTTAAAAATAGTTTTATCTTTTTTGTTGTCAGGTTCGGTGATTGAATTAATAACAAAAGGTGTTATTTTGTAACCGCCATTAGCAAATACCGCATAAGCAACGGCCATTTTTAACGGAGTTATGCTTCCGGTGCCCAAAGCCAATGAAAGCGCTGGCGGTACTTCAGTTGTGCCTTCAAAGCCGAAATTTTTTAGATAATCTACTACAAATGGAATGCCAATTGTTTGTAGAAGTCTAATTGATACTAAATTACGAGATTGAGTAATCGCTGTTCGTAAACGTGTTGGCCCATAAAATGTTTGACTATCATTTTGTGGGCGCCATAAAGATTTGGTTGCAGGATCTAATAATACTATTGGCGCATCATTGATGACAGTTGCAAGTGTCAAGCCTTTCTCTAACGCTGCTGAATAAATAAATGGTTTGAAAGCTGATCCAGTTTGACGTTCGGCTTGAATGGCGCGATTATAATTACTGGTTGCATACGAAAATCCACCGCTTAAAGCTAAAATTGCGCCGGTTTTTGGGTCGAGCGTTACAATTGCTCCTTCAATTTTTGGTAACTGTGCAAGACGCCATTGATTACTAGTGTTTTTGTATACACGAATAATATCGCCGCTAGTTAATTTTGGTTGCGCCCAATTAAAATTGATGGCACCTATATTTATAGTATTACCGTCAGCTAGTAGCGCCGATATATTTTTACTATTTGCATTGATAACTGCGGCTGGTTGTAAATTACCGATTATTGTAATGCTTTGTAACTTACGACGCCAATAAGTATGATTAGTTTGTGCAAGATGTCCTTCTGGTCCTCGATAACCGTGGCGTTGATCGTAGGCCAAAATTCCGTCGTGTAGTGCTTGATTTGCAATGCTTTGTAAACGCGAGTCAATAGTGGTGTATACTTTTATTCCAGAGTCATAAGCAAGATCGCCATAATGTGAAACTGCGGCATTACGTGCCATTTCTGCAGCATATGGTGCTGGCACTTCCACTAGGGATTCATGATAGTTAGTGGCGCTCGGCGCTGAAATTGCTGTATTGTATTGTGCAAGAGTAATGTGGTTACTTTCTAACATTCGCTGTAATACATGATTGCGGCGTTCGCGGGCAGCTTGGGGATTAGCAATCGGATTATTGCGTGATGGTGCTTGTGGTAGGCCAGCAATCATAGCGGTTTGAGCAAGCGTTAGCTCGCCTAGTGATTTGCCATAATAAATTTGAGCAGCTGAAGCCACTCCATAAGCGCGATTGCCAAAATAGATTTTATTTAAATAGAGCTCAAGGACTTCATTTTTGCTAAAAGTGTTATCAATCTTAAATGCGAGTAAAATTTCATTTAGTTTACGAACAAAAGTTTTTTGGCGATATAAAAAAAAGTCACGTGCAACCTGCATGGTTATGGTGCTTGCTCCTTGGGATTTTTTTCCTGTTTCGATAAATGAGATGATTGCTCGTAGTAAACTTAAGAAATCAACTCCACGATGCTCGTAAAATCTCTGATCTTCAGTGTCTAAAATCGCATGAAGCATGGTTTTCGGCACTTGATCCAGGGTTATCGGGATGCGTTTTTTTTCACCAAATTCACCGATTAACTTGCCATCACTTGAATATATGCGAAGAGGAATTTGCATGCTCATATCTTTAAGTTGTCTGACATCTGGCAAAGTAATTAATACGTAGAAGTAAAAACCGCCAAAAATAATTAAACCGGTAAAAACCAAGCTCATTAAACTGAGCGAACTATTTTTGATAAATTTATTTAAAAATTTGAACATTTTGTAAAAGCCTCAAACTAAAAAATATACAACATGAAATCTAATAATGTGGCAATTGTATAGTTATGCGGTAGCCGCAGACCCCGTTTAGAAACATAACGGGGCAAGCTTTAGTCTGCGTTTCCCGGCAACGCAAGCTAAAGCTTGCGGCTACCACTTGCCTGATGTTATACGCCATAGGTTTTTTACCAGTATTGTATAGATTGGTGCAACAGTTATATAGTGCCACAAAAAGCAGGCTATGAAAATAAAAAAACCACTATTTGGCTTTTGGCATAAAGTTGATCGCCTGTTAGGGATTGATATAAGGCGAAATTTTGCGCGATTAGTCGAGCTGTCATATTGCAATTATAGTTATCAGCTTGAGGCTTGTGCGCACATAGAGCTAGGCGAGATTGATGGATCTGACGAAGCGATTATAAGTGCGATAAAAAACACATTAAAACAAAATCCATCTAAAACTAAAGATACCGCTATTGCGCTCTCTCATTTAGCTGCCATCTTTAAGGAAGTTGAGGTTGATGCCAATTTATCTGCTGAAGAAACAATTAAATTTTTACGATTTAATCTTGCACAGCAAGTTAGTGATTCAAAGACTGATATCAGTTTTGATTATCAGGTTATCGATAGTCCTACGCCAACAAATAGCAACACTACTTTGCAAGTAATAGCCGTGAGGCATGAGCGAGTAGGTAAATTAGTTGCATTATTACAAGCGGCTAATCTTAAACCTAAAATAATTGATGTTGATGTGTATGCATTAGAGCGAGCGGTGCGCTGGCAATTAAAGAACATAGAGGGGCTTGTTGCAATTATCAACATAGATTATGGAAATATTTTTATTGTAGTAATCGATTCTAAAAAAATAGTTTATGTTTATGAAGATTTTGTTGGAAACGAAAGTTTGGGGTCTATTGTTCAAGTTGTAGAGCAGCTTGATTTAAAACTACAGTTACTCCACTCTGTTTTGTCACAACCACTTGGCCAAATAATTTTGGCGGGAGAAAAGGCGGTATTGTTTGGTTTAGATGATGCAGTTAATTCGCAGTTGAATATTCATACTATGATTGCTAATCCATTTTTAGGAATGCAGTTATCCCCTGCTGTTTCTCAAGAATTGATACAAAAAATAGCGCCGAAGATGTTAATTAGTTGTGGTTTGGCGCTAAGGGTGGATGATGAGTATAAAAATTAATTTATTGCCATGGAGAGTCGAGCTTCAGTTTAAAAAAATTTATTATTTTAAAATACAAATGGCGATTTTTTTAGTAGCGGCTGGATCAATTTTGTTATTATGGCATGTGTTTTTGGAACAAAAGATTAATCGAACTACAAAACAGGCTAATCAGTTACAGAAACAGTTGGATTTGGCTGCAAAACAGATACAAGATGGTAGTAAATTAAAACAACAGAAAGATATGGGGCATCAGGTTGCAAATCAAACTCTCAGCTTAGAACAAAAACAAATTGAGTTTATTCAAATTTTTAATGCAATACATCAAGGCATGTTGGCAAATTTATACATCACACAATTATCAATTAAAGATCATGAGGTTAAAATAATGGGGCAAGTAAAATTGCTTTCTGATCTAAACCAATTTAATACTAAGCTTTTTCAAATAAAAAGCGGCTCTATGCCAATAATTCAAAAAATAAGCCGACAAAATGATTGTTACGACTTTGTATTGTTATGGCCATATGGAGGAAAGTGAATATCTTTCTTGCAATTTTTTCTCACATGCAAGTCGATGCTTGGTCGAATTATAGACGATTTGCAACGAGTTTTTTCATCGGCATTTTAATTTTAGTGTTTGGTTATGGAAGCGATATAGTTTTTTTACAAAGAAAATTAAAGCTTACGCAAAAACAAATTGTAATGACTAGAGAATTAATGCAAAGAAAAAAACAGCAAGTTCAGCAAGATAAATTTAATCAACAGGAAGCCGATTTTAAACATACAACAAAACCTGATGAACTAAAGCCAGGTTTTGAAGTAATCAACATCTTAAATAGTTTAGAAAAGGCAATATTTGAAGCGCAAGTTGAGCCATTTTTGTTTGAGCCACAAGCAATTCGTGAGAACGAATTTTTAGTGGTGTATCCAATAAAAGTAGAAATTAATGGCGGGTATAAGAATTTGATTATGTTTATTAATAATCTATTGAAACTGCCTTATTCTGTAATTATTGAAGAGATGGATTTACAAAAAAAGATAGTCAATAATTTAGATAGTTTAAATTTACGAGTTTTGCTAGCAGTTCATAAAAATAAAAAAATAAAAGTTCGTGCTCGCAGCACGGTTAATAAGCCAGCGCTATCTATTCAGATTCCTCAGCGTGATATTTTTAAGCAATTGAACAGGAGAAAGAATTTATATTTGTGGTCAAGCAAAGAACTGCGTTTTCTCGGTTTAATTAAACAAGGGCAAAAAACTTTTGGAATTGTTAGTGATCCACTAGGCGGGATACATCGGGTAGTTGTAGGAGATAAAATTGGTTTGAATCAAAGCCAAATTATGGCAATTGATAAGCGCGGGATTGTGACGACTAAACAAGTAGATAATATATATTGTGGTGAATAATGTATTTTAAAAAAATATTATTTTTATTGGTATTAAATATTTTTATATTTTGTATGGCGTTGTCAGTTACTAGTAATGCAGTAGCGGCGTCACAAATTTCAGTTGATCTAGTTAATATTGATACTCGCGATCTTTTGAAGATGTTAGCTAAATACTCAAATAAAAGTATAGTTATAAGCGAAAAAATAAGTAGCAAAATAACAGTTAATTTGCATGGAGTCTCTTGGCGCGAGGCTTTAGATGCTGTATTGCAGATGCAGGGGTTGGTTAAACATGAAACTGCTAATGTGATTATGATTGCAACTGCAGATGAAGCGGTAAAAAACGAACAATTAGTTTCGCAACCCGCTGTATTTAATTTGCGTTATACATCAGCTGACAATATTGCTAAGTTATTAAAACCGGCTGGGGTATTGTCGTCATACGGAAAATCAGGGGCTGAGGTTAATACTAATTCTTTAGTGGTCGCTGATACTGATGATAAAATTGTTTCAATAAAGCAGCTGCTCAAACAGATAGATGTGCCTGCGAAACAAGTGTTAATTGAAGCGCGTATTGTTAATGCAGATGAAAATTTTATTCATGAATTAGGTGTGGATTTAGGTAATCACCAAGCCGCGGTTTCTGGTGATTCTGCGAGCCATACTTTAGTGCTTCATTCACAGCGCGGACAATTTAATTTTGCCATTGCCAAGTTAGCGAACAATGCTTTGCTTGATTTAGAATTATCAGCGCTTGAACATGAGGGACGAGGTAAGATAATTTCTAAACCCAAGTTGTTAGCTACTGATCGTCAAGCGGC
>MGXJ01000005.1:30208-31881 GCA_001801345.1 Gammaproteobacteria bacterium RBG_16_37_9
GCAGTATTAAGTTTGAAAGTTACACCAGAAGTGGTGGCAAAGGATGCGGTTAATTTATCTTTAGAGCTTAATCAGGATAAAATCGGTCAATTGGTTGTAAATGGTGTTCCTACTATTGATACGCGTAAGATTCATACGCAAGTATTGGTGCATGATAATGAAACTATAGTGCTCGGCGGGATTTATGAGTGGAGCAAAAGCAACAATATCACGCGCGTGCCATTTTTAGGCAAAATCCCAGTGCTTGGGATGTTATTTCATAAAAAAGAAATTAAAATGGAGCGTAAAGAGCTGCTGATATTTGTAACTCCAAGGATAGTGCGGGAAAGGGGTCAGGTCTCATCTTAGAACAAGTTATTTAACTTGTTCTAAGATGAGACCTGACCCCTTTCTTCTGTTATACTAGTTCCAAAATGTTTCTTCTCGAGAACTAATTATGGCAACCAAAAAAACAACAAAATTTGACTTTGAGGCTTCACTAAAAGAACTAGAATCCATCGTTGATACTATTGAACGTGGCGGGCTGAGTCTTGAAGAATCTTTAAAACTTTTTTCTCAAGGGGTAATGTTGACAAAGAACTGCCAACAAGCAATAAAAGCAGCCGAACAAAAAGTGAAAATTTTGACTGGAGAAGATTTAACTGAGTTTAAACTTGGTTGCGGTTGCATGGATGAAGATCAAGGTGCGGATGAAAACGAATAATGCTAATGTCCAATATAAAAGTTTTTTACGCGACCGGCGTAAGCGAATAGATGCTTTATTAAATCGATATCTGCAAAAAATTACTCAAGACAGTCCTAAAAATTTAGCCAAAGCTATGCGTTATTCTGTTTTGGGAGGAGGCAAGCGGATCCGTTCGCTTTTAATTTATGCTGTTGGTGAGATATACAAGACCGATCTTAAAGTTCTAGATGCACCAGCCGTCGCAATCGAAATGATTCATTCATTTTCATTAATACATGATGATTTGCCAGCGATGGATGATGATAGTTTGCGTCGTGGAAAACCCACCTGTCATATTGCCTTTGATGAAGCTACCGCAATTTTAGCAGGAGACGCTTTAGCTATTGGTGCATTTCAGGTATTGAGTGAGGCTAAAAATTTATCTGCAGAAAAAAAAGCAAAGATGATTAAAGTTTTGGCAGAAGCATCTGGGCCAAGGGGGATGGCTGGTGGACAATATATCGATTTACACGCAGAGGGCAAAAAGCTTAGCGTGGATAAATTAGAACAGATGTATTTATTAAAAACCGGAGTTTTAATTGGCGCTGCGATAAAACTTGGTGCTTTGGCGTCTGATATTAGTGGGCAGAAAGAACTAAAGCATTTAGAACAATTTGCTCTAAATATTGGTTTAGCTTTTCAAATCCAGGATGATGTTTTGAATATTGAGAGTAATGCCACTCGACTTGGGAAAAATGTTGGAACTGATGAAGAACATAATAAATTCACCTACCCGGCTTTAGTCGGTATGTCTGCAGCTAAAGCTAAAATAAAAAATTTGTGGAGTAAAGCCGAGAAATCTTTACAACAGTTAAAACTAGAAAATAGTATTTTGCAATTGCTTACTACTAGTATTATGCAGCGGGATTTTTAAGAGCCAGCTGCTCTCCTGCTGTCATTCTCGCGCTTGACGCGAGGATCTAGCATAGAATGTCGAGATCCTCGGGTC
>MGXJ01000005.1:31899-33502 GCA_001801345.1 Gammaproteobacteria bacterium RBG_16_37_9
ACATATGCCTGAGAATGACATAACATATGCCCGAGGGCTTGTATTCCTTGGGTTTTTGCTCGAGAGCCTCCTTCATGCTCGACACGAGGGACGCTTGATACGAAAATTCAGAATGCAATAGCTCCATAACTTAACTTGCATCCGATTTGTTTTTACAAAAATTCTCAAGGTGATGGATATTTACGCTACCGCGAAGAAATTTTTTGTCTTTTAATATACGTTGATGTAATGGGATATTGGTCTTGATGCCATCTATGACTATTTCTTTTAGTGCATTACCCATTTTGGCAATTGCAATTTCTCTAGTGTCGCCGAAGCTTATAATTTTACCGATAAGGGAATCATAAAATGGAGGGACAACATAGCTTTGGTAGATATGAGAATCAACCCTGATTCCTGGGCCGCCAGGAGCATGGAAAACATTAATTTTTCCAGGCGATGGCATGAAATTGTCTGGATCTTCAGCGTTAATCCTACATTCAATTGCATGACCGCTAATTTTAATATCTTTGCTTTTGATATTTAATTTTTCACCAGCAGCGAGCAAGAGTTGCCATTTAACAATATCAATCCCAGTAGTTTCTTCGGTGATGGGATGCTCAACCTGAATTCGAGTATTCATTTCAATGAAGTAGAACTCTCCGTTTTCATATAAAAATTCGAAAGTTCCAGCGCCGCGATATTTTAATTTTTGGCAGGCAAGAGAGCATTTATCTCCTATGGATTTGCGTTGTTTAGGAGTTATGCCTAAAGCCGGCGCTTCCTCGAGAATTTTTTGATGACGTCTTTGGATCGAGCAATCACGTTCTCCTAAATAAATAGCATGTCCTTTACCGTCTCCTAAAACTTGGATTTCAATATGGCGAGGAGTTTGGAGAAATTTTTCCATGTAAATAGTGGGGTCGCCAAATGCTGAATTGGCTTCGGCCCGAGTCATATTGATTGCATTTAGGAGCTCTGCTTCTTCATGGACTACGCGCATGCCGCGACCGCCACCACCAGCAGCAGCTTTGATGATTATTGGGAATCCAATTTTTTTTGCAAGCTGGATATTTTCTTGTTCATTTTTGCTAAGAGGCCCATCAGATCCAGGAATACATGGAATGCCAGCCTTTTTCATAGCCTTTATGGCAGATATTTTGTCGCCCATAGTATGGATGGTTTCATGATTAGGACCAATAAAAATGAACCCGCTTTTTTCAGCTTTTTCAGCAAAGTTGGCGTTTTCAGCAAGAAAGCCATATCCTGGATGTATAGCGTCTGCTCCGGTGATTTCTGCAGCGCTAATAACTGCTGGAATATTTAGATAGCTTTCTGAGGCTTGCGGTGGTCCGATGCAAACGGCTTCATCTGCGATTTGAACATGCATTAATTCACGATCGGCACTAGAGTAAATTGCTACGGTTTTAATACCAAGCTCATGACAAGCTCTTTGTATTCTTAAGGCGATTTCGCCGCGATTTGCTATTAGGACTTTTTTCACGATTATCTTTAGTTGTTTAATTCGATTGCAAATAATGGTTGGTTGTATTCAACTGGCTGAGAATTCTCAACTAATCTGGCGGTGATAGTCCCGGATTTGTCAGCCTCAATTTTGTTGTAT
>MGXJ01000006.1:0-7297 GCA_001801345.1 Gammaproteobacteria bacterium RBG_16_37_9
GCAATTCGTGGAGACGGCTATCGTTCAGTAAATGAAGGACAAAAAGTCGAATTTACAATTAAGCCAGGTCCAAAAGGCCCACAGGCTGAAGATGTAGTTGCAGTTGAGTAAGATCTAATTATTTTTAGTATGCTGTTAATTCAGTGATGCTATTGATTTTATGCTTGCCGTTGTGATCACGCTGCATAAATACGATAATGTCGATAGCTTCTTGTATGAGGCGCGTAGGAACAACGCTTACGACCTCATGCACTAAATCTTCGAGGCGTGAAATAGTAGCTTCTGGGCTATTGGCATGGATAGTGCATATGCCCCCAGGGTGTCCTGTGTTCCATGCTTTTAGCAGTTCAAGTGCTGCTCCATCTCGCACTTCACCAATAATAATTCGGTCTGGACGCATTCTTAAAACTCCTTTGACTAAGGTGCGCATAGAAACAGTGCTAGTTGTTGTAAGTTTTACACAGTCCGCAGCTGAAATTTGTAATTCTGGTAAGTCTTCCAATACTACGATTCTATCTTTACAATCTTTTAATTCATTTAAAATCGCATTAGCAAAAGTAGTTTTACCTGAAGAGGTTCCACCAGAGACTAAAATATTTTTGCGGTTTTTGACTTCTGTGCGTAATTGATCAGCTTGTTCTGCGGTTAAACACTCAGATTTGACATAGTCATCTAAGGTAAAAATACGAGTAGCGCGTTTGCGGATAGTAAATGTTGGAGCTGAAGCTACAGGAGGCAGCCATCCTTGAAATCTTGCGCCGGTTTCTGGAAGTTCACAAGCAACTTCTGGGTGTTCATAATCTGCGATTTCTTGATGATAAGCCGCTGCTAATTTAATGATATTTATTGCTTGTTTATCGCTGAAAATAATGTCAGTAAAATATTTGCCTTTTGTATACGATTCAGCCCACAGCTTGCCGTCAGGGTTGAGCATAATTTCGATAATATTGTTATCTTGTAAAAGAGCAACTATATCTTTACCAAAAGATGTAGTTAGCATGTCAAGATGGCGCTCGGCTGTTTTATTTCCTAGCATAATAAATTTCAATTAATTAACAAATATTGAAACTGCGCGTCCTAAAATTCTCTTAGATGAAATCGTTCCGAAATATCTACCGTCAAAGGAACGTTTATTTTCAGTGCTCAAAAGTAAGTATTGATCTTCAGTAAGTTTACCGCAAATTTTGGTTTGAGGTAACAACTTATTTTGAGCATAAAATTTATATACCGGGCCTATTTTTTTGCTATTGATCCATATTGCTTCGTCATGTATACAAACATGATCATTGGGAATAGCAAAAACATATTTTATTATTGATCCACTTTGAGGAACCCAATGTTTTTCTTTAATAAAATCAAGCACACTGGGTGGTGGTATGAACTCCACAATATCATAGTGTGCAATTTTTTTTGCGGGTATAACAAGATAAAATCCTTGAGGCATGCTAGAAGTTACAGAATATGTTATGTGATAACCTAATTTTTTAATTGTGCTAACTGTGATACTAAGGATTCCTATGAAAATTAGGCTGGAAAGTAGGGGTAGAAACTTTTTAAGCATGGTTGTTATCCTCGCTCTCTTCTACTGTCATCCCTCGTGTTAAACACGATGGCAGGCTCTCGGGCGCCTTTTAATTGTCATCCTCGGATCTGCGCTTCGCTTGTCCGAGGATGACAGGCAAAAATATGTCATCCTTATGTTGTTTTTTCCTTCATCGCTTGCACTACAGCTTCTTTTATTTTTTTGACAGTGCCATCTGAGATGCTTTTTGATATCCGGCTAGCTTGAGATAATGCGTCTTTAGTTGTTTGAGAATCTATACCGCTGGTTGTAATACCAGCAGTTGTTGCTGGTATTGTAGCAGCAGAGGCTGTGCTCGAAATGCCCTCATAAGCTGGGTTGCTGCCTGGGGCAATGGTAGATGCTGCTTGAATATTAGCCATACCACCTCCAGTTGTAACCATAGTCGGAGTCGCAGGCTCACGCACAATTGTTACTGCTTGTGCATTGCTTTCAAGGATACTACTGCTTAGACCACCAACAACTTGACCGACAATTTTTGGTAAATAGAACGCTAAACATAAAAATAATAATGCTGTAAAAAATAATCCCAGGGCCTGGTTGATATTAAAATCAGTTGCGGTCGTAAGATCGGCTAATTGAAATCCATCCCATGTAGTTACCGCGATCCCGATAATAATAATCAGTGTCATTAAGCGAGCCCCTGCCTGTAAAACTGATTGCACAGCTTTATCAAGCATGTTGCTGCTTGCAGACAGCGCACCAAATGGTAAAAAAATTAAAGCTCCAAAAGAAACTAAATAAAAACTTACCATCTGCACAATCATTTGAATTCCTAATAATCCAAACACCAGCAAAATTCCCATGCCAAGACAGATCTGAATCATGGTTGGTCCTAAGATGGTGTTATTGAATGCAAGCTGGAGAAAATATATGCCAATATCATAACCATATTTCCAAATTTTAGCCGGATTAAAGACATACTGTGCTACGTTATCATTGTTAATCACTATCCCAGCTAGTTTTGCAAAGCTACTTACAATAGTATTTAATAGCCAAGAATAATTTTGGATGATAAAGAATATTAAACCTATTTTAATGATTTTAAAAAAAATCTTGCTCCATCCTGTATCTCGTTGTAAAGCCCAAGCAAGCCCCAACACGGTTAATTCTAAAGCGGCGAATAAATACAATAAATTAAATGCATATCTAGTTGCAGTAGAAAACGCAACGTTGATGTGTTCTAAAAAAGTAGATTGAATTAATGTAACCACTCCTGGATCGATAGCTACATTCATGTTGTTGCCTCTAAGTAACTGTCATCGAATGGTGTGCTATCTTCTTGAGGTTCGAATTTCTCAAAGGTTGCGTTATTAAAAAAAGAATCTGTCGTTATTTTTTGAGTGCTGGAAGTTTCTTTTTCTTTGATATCTTTAGTGTTTGTTGCTTTTTGAGAATCAGAAGTTTCGGTAGAATCTTTTTTCTCTCTGATCTCTTTTTTCGGTTCCATACCTGATATAAATTGATAGGTATATTGGTCAGCATATGCAGGACACAAAACAATATACAATGCTAGTAGTAATAAACCGCAAAACTTGATCAAGTTATTTGGCCTTAAATTCATGTGTGCTAAAATTCGGGATTATATTCAGTTAATAACAAATCTCTATTCACTGTAATATTGAATAGATATCCAGCTGGTAGCGTGATTGTAGGAGGCATGCCTAAAGCGCGATTAGCAAGGTTTTGAGTAATGTTAGAAAAACCAGAGCTAGCATTTATGATTGAACTTTGTTGTGCGCTTGGATACTGTTTATTTATATTTTTGCTATCACTTCCGATGTTGTCGGAAATTGCTCCAGCACCGTAATTTATAAGCGCCCCCAGCATTGCTGAGCCTATAATTGTTCCCCAATGATTATTGACATCGCCTTCGAGGCCAGCGTGTCCCTGTAAGTCAGCAGCGGCAAATCTTTCTAACTGAATTGAAGAGTTGTCAGGGCGTATTATGCGAGTGAACTCTAGTGAGACTCGATTTTGGCCAGGGTTAACGCGTAAACTATATTCGCCAATGGCTTTGGAGCCCCTAGGAATAAGTAGATATTTTCCGGTTGCGGTGTCATATATATTTTGTCTGATATGAGCTACTACGGTGCCTGATATTGTTGAATTGATGCCGGTGACTAATGAAGCAGGTATTGTGGTGCCGGACATAACTTGATAGCGGGAAAGTGGTTTAACAACTTTATGTGGATTATAAACTGATTCTGGTCTGTCCCTGAATTTTAATGATTCATCTACCGGTTCTTGAGGTTGTTTAGGAATTTCAGCTCCTCCTAATCCAACAGTTCCTCCTAATCCAGCAAAAAACAGACCGCTGCTTTTTGCGCTTTGATCACCAGCGCTTATAGGTTTTGGTGTGTCTTTAGCTTCTAGTTGTCTTTTTAAAAGGTCATATGAATTTCTTAAGTCATCTAGCTGTTGCATTATTACGTTTAAATTAAAATTGTTTTGTTGCTCGGCAGAATATTTTTTAATTGAATTGATATCGCTGTAACTTTCTGGAAGATTTTTTAACTCGGGGCTAATAACGAAAGCTTTGTTTGTAGTTATTTTGGTTGGCGTTTCAGTATTTTTTTTTACATAAGATGTTGAATTGAGAGCCCAAACAATAGCGGTTAATATTATTGTTGTGATAGCGGCAGTAACAACAATTATCAAACTCCTATTTATTTGGATAGGTTGTTTAGGTGTGGCATGGATCTCTAGTGGTGGTTTATTTTTCAGCATGTCCCAATCAGAATTATCTTGTTTTCATCGCTATTTGAACGATGGTTTGATTGTTTTGCCCGCTACGTAACTGGGCTACATAAAATATATTGTCTACAATGTAGTAATTTCCCTGTACGCGATAATTAACTATTTGACTGTTTTTCTTGTCCCCAACAAATAAACTGGGCGCATCTTGGACGCGATTTGGAAATTTAATGTAAGTTTTACTGCCGTCATTAAATACCATAGTTGGATACCAATCTGGTTGAGGGCCTTTTGTTAATTTTAGTTTATAGTTAAAATTTAGCCTGCTGACATCTACTCCATTTGTTATGTCTGAAATGCCATTTGATGAGTCATCATCCAATTTGGCTATTAAGCCATCACCATCAGGATAGCGCCAGGCTACCGAGGCCATGTAAGTTTTTGGGGTGGAGTGTAGCATCATGTGATAAGTGCGCAAATCTGTGGTTACCACTAAGCTATTAGTTAAACCTTCATCAGTTGGTTTAATTAATAAATGTTCCTGGCGGTTAGCGCTAACGCCGCTATGAGTTTTGGAAACTTGCCAGCGTGAAGTGTCTCCAGCACCTACGGTTATAATACGTTCGCCACTTTGGAATTGTATGTCAGTAACGCTTAGTGGAGCAGAATATATCTGATATAGCGCCCCAGGCATGTAATCAAAATTCATGATGGAATTGATGTATTCACCAGTAGTTGGTTGGCGCACTGATTTTTTATTAGCTACTTCAATGGCTGCTTCTCCGGTTAGGCGATGGGGGCTAGAGGTTTTTTTAGTTGACATTAATTGTCCTGGCATCGGCACTGGGACATATTTAGTGGGCTGCATTCTACTGTTGGAATTTACAGCCAGAGCGTAAGGTTGATTGTCTTTTGCATCAGATTGGCAGGCGCATAAAAATGCGCAGCCTAAAAGTAACAAGATAATTTTTTGCATAAATAGGGCTCCAAAAAAATATAACTAAAATAATACTGTCTAGCATGGTAGCCGCAAGCTTCAGCTTGTGCTACCTAACTCAACCCTTAGATTCTTTCGATGTAATATTAAAATCTACAATATAAATTCCAAGTGGGTTGCGTAAAATATCTGCCTGTTTTGTAGGCTGTTTAATTGCGATAGTAAACACGCCTCCATAGCTTTTTTTAGCTTCTTCTTGACCATTAGAGTTTATAGTAGTTTCGGTCCAATTTACGTGCAGTGTTGTTGGGCTGATAGGGTTAATATCTAATATCTGCACAGTGATAGTTTTTTTGCCTAATAATGCTGTAGGATTACTTTGTTTAAAGTAGAGGTTAAGCTGTTCACCACTACGGCTAGTTAAAAAAGTGTAAGCAGTTACCCAATTTTTTTTAGCCAAGACTGGATCTAGTGGAATGCTGCGAACTAATTCAATAAATCTTGCTACAAAGTATTCTTTTTGAGCATCGCTTGGTTGATAACGCACTAGCAGTGGTGCTACGTTGACAACCCGACCTTCTTTTGTAACTTCCGCGACATAAACGTGATCTTTGCGATTATTTAAAGAGATTAGTAAAGCCAACAAAAGTAATATGACAACTAGTAGCGATAAAATTGCGAGTATTCGCCAATTTTTAGCTTGAGCACGCGCTGAGCCGATTCTTAGATCCCACTCTTGTTGGGCCCGTTGGTATGGGGTTATAGCCACGTCTCCTTTATAAGATAATATTTCTTTTTTGAATGGATTTTTCATAGAGCAAAAATTTATAATTTATTTGTTAAAATGTAAATGGTATAGCTCCATCGCCCATTTAAGATCTTTTGTTTGTAAATATTCTAGTAGAAACTTTTCTCTACCATATTTGTTTAATATCTCTTTAACTAGGATTTTATCTTCAGCTCGACTTGCTGCGCAAAATGCTAATGTCAATGGGCCTAATTCTACATCAAACAGGCGATTTCCCAAACGGGATTGATAATAATATTGTTGTTTTGGAGTTGCTGTGGATAAAATCTGCAACTGGCGTTCATTTAAACCAAGTTTTTCGTATGAAGAGCGTATATTTGGTTCAAGGATGCGATCATTGGGCAATAAAATGCGTGATGGGCAAGATTCAAGTAAAATTGAAGAAATGCTAGTATTTAAGGCATCTTCAATCGATTGAGTAGCAAATACCACGCTAACATTGAATTTACGCAATGTTTTTAGCCAGTCACGAATTTTTGCCGAAAAGACTGGGTGATCTAGGTAAATCCAGGCTTCATCAAGAACTAGTAATGTCGCAGCACCGGTAAAACGTTTTTCTAGTCTATGAAATAAATAGCTGAGCACAGGAGCTATTACGCTTGGGGTATTCATTAACTCTTCTGTTTCATAACATTGCCATATTTCATCGCACTCTTGTTCATAATCTGCATCAAGCAGATGCCCAAAGGGCCCATTTATGGTGTAAGTTAATAGAGCTTGGCGCAACGCATTATTTTGGACTAAGGCACACAGACCAGTAATGGTTCTTTGGTGTTTTGGCATGTGTGACAATGAAGTTATAGCTTCCCATATGGTATGTTTTACATCTGGAGTAACTGTTATTTTTTCATTGATGAGCAGGCCATGAATCCATTCGGCAGCCCAGGTGCGTTCTGCTTCTTGATCGATAGTTGCCAAAGGTTGAAAAACCAGTCCACCACTAGCGGTGCCTAGTTCATAATAGCCGCCGCCAACGCCAGCAGTCGTTGCCAAAAAACTGCCACCCTTATCAAATATAAAAACCTGAGCGTCTTTGTAGCGCCTGAACTGTAATGCTATTAATGTTAATAATACCGATTTGCCGGATCCTGTAGGGCCAATGATCATTTGGTGACCAACATCTCCAACATGATTTACCAAACGAAACGGAGTGCGACCATGAGTATGCACATACATTAGAGGCGGAGCTTTTAAATGAGCATCGTTTTCAGGGCCGGGCCATATGGCAGAAAATGGCATAAGATGCGCTAAATTTAAGGTATGCAATAAAGGA
>MGXJ01000006.1:7309-10569 GCA_001801345.1 Gammaproteobacteria bacterium RBG_16_37_9
GAGTAAGCATGTCCGGGTAATGATGATAGCCATGCCTCGACAGCGTTAAAAGTTTCAGCAATGGTTGTAAATCCTAAACCGTTAATTATCCGTTCGATCTCTCGCTGCATTTCATTAGTTTTTCGCAGATCCTTATCCATTACTGTTATAGTTGCAGTATAGTAGCCAAATGATACGTAATCATCAGCCAATTCTTTTAAAGCACCATCAGCATCTTTAGCTTTTTCCATTGATGCTGTGTCTAAAAGTTGAGTTTCTGTTTTGGTAAAAATTTCCTGCAACATATTTAACAATCCTTTGCGCTTAGCAAACCAAAGGCGCTTGTAGCGTTTTAGTTGGGTTTCGGCTTCTTGTTTATCCAGAGGGATAAATCGAGTTACAAAGCGATAGCAAATTGGTAGCTGATTTAATTGATCTAATAAAGCTGGGGTAGTTGAAGCAGGGAAACTTAAAATTGTTACTGTTCGTAAATGGTAATCGCCAAGTTGCGGGGCTATGCCTCCAAGCAGTGATGTATCAGTTAAAAATGCATCTAAATACATCGGAGTTTCAGGTCTGATAACTTCTTGTTGCTTCGGAGAAATAGTAGAATGTAAATAGGTTAAAGTTTCGTTGTCGTTTAAAAACTCAGCTTCATACATAAAATCTTGCAAAATATCGCAAAAGCGTTGGGTAGTTGCAATAAATAATTCTAAGATTTTGTTGTAATCTTCGGTGTCGGTGGTAGTTTGAGAAATTACTAATTTGCTTATTTTTGATGTAGATTGAAGTGGTGGTAAAAACTGTAGGGTCAAGTAATACTTACTTTCAAAACTATCTCCCGTGCTAGAAAATTTTTCACGTCGTTCTGCTTCAATGAGGATGCTTAGTGGATCGGGGAAAAAGCATTTTTCAGGATATGATGCATATGGCATACGTTTAGCTTCGATGTAGAGAGCCCAGCCAGAACCAAAGCGTCTTAAAGCATTGTTTAATCTTGCGGTAGCTGATACTAGTTGGGTTTCAGTGGCGGATTCCAGATCTGGTCCGCGAAAGCGAAGCGTTCTTTGAAATGATCCGTCTTTATTTAAAATAACGCCGCGCGCAACTAGTGCTGCCCATGGTAATAGGTCAGATAATCGGTCAGGTGTTTGGCGGTATTCTAATACATTAAACATATACTCTTCGCACTCGCTGTTTCAGAAGGTCTACTAAGCTTTGTAAAACCTCTTTTGTTTCAAGAGGCGTAATACTACTTCAAAAAAATCAGGATCTTTTTTTGCAAAAAACACGGCAATAACATGAAAAATTACAAATAGTGGGAGTAGATAAACAGCGCGTAAACCAAGCACAAGTGCTGCGCATAGAGTCCAATTTAAAATAGCAAATTTACGAGGCACACCGCCAAGCATTATAGGTGTTGTCAGAGAATTATGCAGACTAATGCGGTAGCCGGGAGTATTCATTTAGAATACGGCTCCGCCAGAAAAACCGAACAAGCTTACAACTAGGCTTGAGGCGGTAAAAGCGATTGATAATCCTAAAACTATTTGAAAAATACGACGCATGGCACCGCCAGATTCGCCAAAAGCTATGCCAAAGCCAGCAAGCACAATTGAAATTACTCCCAAAACTTTTGCTACTGGTCCAGTCAAAGATGCTAAGATTTTTTCTAGTGGTCCTTCCCAGGGCAGACCAGTTTCAGCGGCGTAAGTGTTGATGACTAATCCAAAAATACCGATTGCGGTATCTGTAATGAGGTATATAAATTTCAGCCATTTTTTACGCATGTTAAAAACTCCAGTTATTTTTTATAACCACATGATTATCAAGAAAATGTTTTGGATAGCAATATTGTAGCATTATCCTAAAATTAGTAAAAGCGTTTTTAGGTTCAAGTTACAAAATCGAAGTAATTTTTTGGGCTAATAACCTCGTAGCTTGCGTTTTCATATGCTTTTAGCCAGTCTTTTGGTGTTTTTACCTTGTCTTTATTCCATTTGAACTCATAACCATATAGTTTGCCGCCTCGTTCTTCTATCAAGTCAATTTCTTTTTGATCATAGGTACGCCAAAAATAGTAATTTGTTGCAATTTTTTTATACGAATTTCTTTTTATTCTTTCGGCCATTAAGAAATTTTCCCATAGCTGCCCAACATCATTTCTAGTATTGAGGTCGTTAAAGTTGGAAATCAAAGCGTTTCTGATCCCTAAATCATAAAAATAATATTTACCCATTTTGCTAACTTCTTTGCGAAGATTCCTCGAAAATCCATTGAGTCTAAATATAACAAAAGACTTCTCTAGAAGCTCAAGATAGCGCATGATAGTTTTGTTATCTAATCCTAAGGTCTTCCCAAGTTCAGATGTAGAAACTTCGCTTCCGATCTGAAAGGCTAACAGTTTTAAAAGATTTATAACTATTTGTGATTTTTTGATGCCATGAAATTCAAGTATGTCTTTAATGAGATAGGCATCTTTAATTTCTAGAATTCTATTTTGCTTTTGTTCATTGGTTTTGTAAGTGATAATGTTCGGATAAGTTCCGTAAATAAGATATTCGTTTAAATTTTTTTCTAATTCGTGTTGAGTATGAATTAGACGAAGTTCGATTGTGGCGATAGGATAAAGTGTAATAAGATTTTTTCTGCCGGTTAATGGTTCATCTGTGGCGTTGGCAAGGTCAAATGAAGATGATCCTGTAGCTATCACATAAATATTTGGAATATTATCCACAACCAGTTTTATTGCTCTGCCTATATTTTCTATTTTTTGTGCTTCATCTATAACCAAGAGTTGAGTATCGCCAAGAAGCTTTTTTATTAATTCAAGGCTGCATTTGCTAAAATCATTGGCAAAGTCAAGTTGGTCGCCACTAAATAATTTATATTTAAGATGTGTATGTGAAAGGAAGTCGTTTACTAAAGTTGTTTTTCCGACCTGACGCGGTCCATAAATAATGATAACTTTATTTTTTTCAAGACTGTCTTCTATTTTTATCGCTCTTGGTATCATGGAGCAGGATTATATATTATTCCTCTAATTTTGGCAAATTGAAGGAATTATATTCCCATAATTTATATAAATTGGGGTAATTGTGCGGGTTAGGAAGAAATCTTTGGGGTCAGGTATAAACCTTGACCCCAAAGGTACTTCGAGTTGGCGAACCAATACAATCCTCGGGCGAAGACCCGAGGATCTCGATACGCCAGGCTAGATCCTCGCGTCAAGCGCGAGGATGACAGTAGAAGAGCGAGAGGATGACACAAAAATAAGATCC
>MGXJ01000006.1:10740-19390 GCA_001801345.1 Gammaproteobacteria bacterium RBG_16_37_9
CCAAAACCTTTCAATCTTATCATTAGTTTGTGGTCTACATGGCTTCGTATATATATGCTTGATTTCATAAAAATTAAGCATCTTTTCAAACGGATGATCCTCATTATTAGAGCTAAATTCTGAACCGTTATCACTCATTATAGATTTAAATTGAATATCGTAGCGATCCTTCAATCTCATCAATATCCCCATGGTCGAGAACATAACATCTATTGATTTAATTGAATCTATTACTTCTAACCAGCATATCCTCGAATAAGCATCTATTAGCCCCAATATATATAATTTATTTTCACCAACTTCTTTAACAGTTCCTTTGGCTACATAATGTATATCTATATTTCCCATTTCTCCAGCGTACATTTTAATAATCTTCCTCTTTTCTTCTTTAATTCTTGGATTAAGCCGATTAATTTTAAGTTTTTTCATCAGCCTATATCTATATATAGTGCTAGGGGATATTTCTATTCCTAGCTTGCTACGTAGTTTAATTTGTAAATCATATTTGTTAAACCCTTTTGCTCTAATTTCTTTTAGCTGTTCAATTAACTCTTTTGAATATGCGAGCTCCTCTCTAAACTTACGCCCTGTTTTATGTGGGATTAATGATGCTATCTCTCTGTTAGCATTAATAAATCTTCGGTAATATTTAAGAAAGTTTTGTTTGCATACCCCTGCTCCTTCATAAAATTCAGTTGCCGTTATGTATTCAGGGTGTTTTTTGCTTTTAACAAGCTCATATCCTCCTATATTATTCAACATCGCTTGGATATGACGCCTTTCCATAACAGCATCTTGGCCATTGGCCCTATCAATTCTTCCCATTTTTTGTTCTCCTAATTTGGTTGTTTTAACTTCTTTAGATTAACATCTTTTTGGAACCGAATTAGTGAACCTTTACAAGGATGACACAAAAATAAGATCCAAGGATCTTATCTTTCTGTCATTTTTTGCTCATAAAATAATCCATAAGTTTATAACAAAGCTCCTTGGTGCCTAATTTTTTAATTGCAGAAATTTGAAACACTTTGCCTTTCCATTTTAGGCGTTTGATAATATCTTTGGTTTTGGCTTTTAACTCTGCTTCTGATAGCAAATCAATTTTATTTAATACCAGCCAGCGTTCTTTTTTGGCTAGTTCTTTGCTGAATTTTTTAACTTCTTTGGTGATAGTGTTAGCTGCTTTTACAGGATCGCTGCCATCAAGCGGCGCTATATCAATTAGGTGTAATAAAACGCTAGTGCGCGCAAGATGTTTTAAAAATTGAATACCAAGACCATGGCCTTCAGCTGCCCCATCTATTATTCCAGGGATATCAGCAACTACAAAGCTACGCTCTTCATCGGTGCGCACGACGCCAAGATTTGGATATAAAGTTGTAAATGGATAATCGGCTACTTTAGGACGTGCAGCAGAAACTGCACGAATAAAAGTAGATTTACCTGCATTGGGTAATCCAAGCAATCCAACATCAGCTAATAATTTTAATTCTAATCTTAAATTGCGTTCTTCGCCTGGTCTGCCTTTGGTGGTTTTGCGAGGAGCGCGATTAGTGCTGGTTTTAAAATATAAATTGCCAAATCCGTGAAAGCCACCCTTTGCTATACAAATTTTTTGTTCAGGTTTGTTTAGATCAGAGATTAATTCATCAGTGTCAGCATCATAGATCAAAGTTCCTATGGGCACGCGAATAATAAGATCAGAGCCATTTTTACCAGTGCATTGAGTGCCCATGCCATCTTGACCGCGCCCCGCTTCAAAAATTTTTTTAAACCTAAAATCTACTAAAGTATTTAAATTTTGATCGGTAACAAAAAATATACTGCCCCCAATGCCGCCATCACCGCCATCTGGACCGCCGAAAGGGGCGAATTTTTCGCGTCTAAAACTCAAGCAACCATTGCCACCGTCGCCAGCTTTGACCTTGATTTTAGCTTCATCTACAAATTTCATAAAGATTCTTCAATAAAAGATGACTTTGATTATTGGCGCTCCCTATGGGTTTCGAACCCATGTTTTCGCCGTGAGAGGGCGACGTCCTAGGCCACTAGACGAAGGGAGCATAGGTGTCAAGTCGACTTGATACCTTACTTCAGCTATTATAAACACCACTGATTATTATACAAGAGTTAGGCTGTTGTTAATATTGATTGCAAATTAATAGGTGAGCTATGTCAGGGAAAATAATTTATCCAGGCACTTTTGATCCGATTACTAATGGGCATGTTGATTTGGTCGAACGAGCAAGTCGCTTGTTTAGTCAGGTGATTGTTGCCATCGGCACTAATCCCCAAAAACATACGCTTTTTAGTCTAACAGAGCGCGAGGCAATTGTGCACAAAGTGCTGGGCAAATATCAGAATGTTGAAGTTTGCACTTTTTCTGGATTATTGATTAATTTGGCTCGAGATAAAAAAATCACAATGATTTTACGTAGTTTTCGAGCTATGTCAGATTTTGATTATGAATTACAACTTGCGAGTGTTAATCGGATTATGGATCCAGAAGTTGAAACTGTATTTTTAACCCCTTCAGAAAAATATGCTTATGTTTCTTCATCACTGGTGCGAGAAATTGTGTCGGTTGGTGGGGATGTTTCGTTGTTTGTTCCACCAGAAGTTCAAAGAGCTTTGAAAAATAAATTGGAAGTATAGTCATTATTTCTGACAATTAGAGCAGAACACTGTTGCGCGTTGTCCTAA
Organism: Gammaproteobacteria bacterium RBG_16_37_9; assembly: GCA_001801345.1. Classification (GTDB taxonomy): domain Bacteria; phylum Pseudomonadota; class Gammaproteobacteria; order UBA9339; family UBA9339; genus UBA9339. The sequence continues at coordinate 13,444 of MGXJ01000006.1, forward strand.
TTTGGTGTGAGTTAGTTTGGTTTTGCAATTTGGGCAGAGTTGATTGTATTTACCATAAACTTTTAATTTATTTTGAAAAGAGCCTTTTTTGCCGCTGCTGTCTATATGGTTTTTAATGGTTGTGCCGCCATGTTTGATTGCATGTTTGAGTATTTTTTTGATCTCTTTTACAAGTTTTTGATAGCGTGATAACGAGATCTTATTTGCTTTTTGTAAGGGATTTATTTTAGCTGCAAATAAAGCTTCGTTGGCATAAATATTTCCAATACCAGCTACTATATTACTATTCATGATAAATTGTTTGATCGAGCAGTGTCTGGATTTTGCAGTATTAAACAAATAGTCGGCAGTGAAATTTTTAGCAAAAGGTTCTGGCCCAAGATTTTTCAGCAAGCGGTGTTCTAGCGGATTTTCAGCAGTCCATAAAATAGTGCCAAAACGCCGTGGATCAATATAACAAAGTGATAAATTATTAGTGAAAACAATATTAACATGTTCATGTTTGGCGATGAGATGATTTTTGGGTTTGATTTGTAAATTACCAGACATGCCAAGATGAATGATTAATGTGCCGATTTTGGTTTTTAATAAAATATATTTACCGCGGCGGGTTATTTTTTGTATGGATTGTCCAGCTAAGATTTTTGATAGGTTTTTAGGTATGGGGTGGCGTAATTTAAAATGACGCATTACAACCGCAGCAATTTTTTGTTTTAAAATTGAAGACGTAAGGCCGCGACAAATAGTTTCGACTTCTGGTAGCTCTGGCATATGCATACCTTTATTAATAAACTAAATCTTGTTTGTCAACGTTTCTTTGACTAGAATGGCCCATATGTGCAACTTTAGGGTTTCAACTTTTTAAAAATAAGCAGACACAACTAGAGGGAGGTGTTTTATGATATCCGAAGCAAGCCTTTCCGACAGGGACCAATTTGTTCTTTTAAAAAAAATAGCATCCTATCTGCAAAAAAGAAATAGAGGTTCTAATGATCCCGACTTTATTAAGCAATTTGAGGAAGGTCATTGTTCTGGACTTTCTTCATTATGGTTATACGCCCGGTGGCTACAAACTCAGCCAAAAACCTCTGATAAACCAAGAGATGATTATGATTGGTTCAAAAAAACAACTGATTTAATTTTTAATTGGGAAGAGCCAGATAAAGACATAGCAGATCAGTTGAATAATCTGATGAAAAAACATGAATCATCAGGAAAGCCCTACGAAGAATTTATGAATAGGGAATTAGCAGTTCTAGAAAAATCTAATTCAGGAAAAGCAAAGAAGCTAAAGGAGCTGATGGATGCTGAGGAACAAATCGAAAGATTTATTTCTCATGTCAATTTTTTTCAAGATATTGTTTACTATTTACCAATACAACAAGGTTCCTTAGATAAGAGCTTGCTGGATACAAAAGGAAGGGAGCTTAAAAAAGAGTATACAATTGCTTCAGTATTTACACTAGATCAATTTAAAAAGCTATTAAAGACAAGGGGAATTATTCAGGAGAGAAAATTAATTTTGGTTTCATCACATACTCATGATACGGCGTTATTTAAAGAAGGAGAAAACTACCATTATTTTGATCCTAGTAGTAAAACGGGCGAAGTTAAATCAACTTCATCTGATAAAGTAGCAGAACTTATTTTTCATGCAAATTTTTCTGATGATAATGGACATATAGATAAAAATATGTCATTCCCAATTGGATTTCGGATGTTTTCTTTTGATGAAGAACTTGGAAATTATCCTCGCCAGGAAGACGTTTTAAATGACTTTGACTTAGATTCAAATACAAATGAAGTATACGCTGAAGTATTTTCTGGATTACACGCGGCAGCTATGATTGGTTGCGTAGAATCTGCGAAGTTTTTTATGGAAAAAAAAGGAGCCAATGTCAATGCGGTTGATAAAAATGGCAATACTCCGCTCATGGAGGCTGCCGTAGAAGGCTATCATCAGGTTGTTGTGCATCTTCTGGACAAGGGAGCTAATCCTGGAATGAAAAATATGGATGGCGATACTGCGCTTACATTGGCTGAAAAAAATGGGCATCGTAAGGTTGCTAAGATGCTGCAACAGGCGCTTTCAGAATCAAAAAAACCAGGGGTTGGTTCTGATACGACAGGAATAACCGAAGGCGCTGAAGATAGTCATCCAACTCTCTAGTAGTGCTGCAGATGCCATGTAAGTATTACGAAGAGAACTTTTGTCCTACTGCAAATTCTTGTTTATGTGCGTTGAGTATACCAGATGTTTGCAAAGGTTTGCTCCCGGGAAGTTGTATGTTTAATAAGCACAACAAGCCATCTCCAGTTAAAACATTAATACTGTTTTTATCGGCGTGAATTATAGTTCCTGGGATGTTGTTTGGAGTATTTTTCTGTTGAGTGATAGCTTTAATTTTTGCTTTCCAAATGCGAATATATTTACCATTGATTTCAGTATGGGCAATTGGCCATGGGTTAAAAGCCCGAATCATCCGATCTATTTCTTGGGCGCTTTTATGCCAATCGATTTTTCCTTCTTCTTTAGAAATTTTATCTGCGTAAATGGTTTGTTTATCATCTTGAGGCGTGGCTTTGGCTGATTCTGTTTCAATTTCTGCTAGAACTTCAAGCAATAATTTTGCGCCAATTTTTGAAGTTTTTTTCATTAGTGTTGCGGTAGTATCGGTATCATCTATCGGTAAAGTTGTTTGTTTATAAATGTCCCCAGTATCAAGACCTACATCCATTTTCATGATTGTAACTCCAGTTATAGTATCTCCGGCCATGATGGCGCGTTGAATTGGCGCAGCGCCACGAAAGCGTGGTAATAGTGACGGGTGAATATTAATACAGCCAAATTTTGGGATATTTAATACTGCTTTCGGCAAGAGTAAACCGTAGGCAACATTGACCAAAATATCCGCGTTTAATTCTTGTAATTGTTTTTGTGCAGCAGAATCTTTTAAGCTTGCTGGTTGGTAAAGTGGTAAGTTATTAGCTAGTGCCCATTTTTTTACTGGGCTTGCAGTTAATTTTTGTCCTCTGCCTGCCGGGCGATCAGGTTGTGTGTAAACTGCGCAAATTTTATGCTGCGAGGTGAGCAATGCTTGTAGTGCTGGTAGAGCAAATTCTGGTGTGCCAGCAAAAATTATTTTCATTAGATGTGATCTCCTAGTCCTACAGGTGTCAAGTCCCGACAATCGACAATGTTAATAGTCTCTAATTAGTAGTCATTGTCGATTGTCGGGACTTGACACTCATTAGCAATCTTTTTGTCAATACGCGAGCGTTCTGATTTGGATAAGCGATCGATGTAAAGGATTCCGCGTAAGTGATCGCATTCATGCTGAATACAGCGAGAGAAATAATCTGTAGCATCAAGTTCAATTTGATCGCCGTTATGGTTTAGTGCTTTTACTTTAACTTTGGCAGCTCTTTTTACTTTGGCATAAATTTCTTTAGGGTAAATTGACATGCACGCTTCCTCATTAATAGCGCTACCTTCTTTAGCAATAATTTGTGGATTAATTAAACAAAGAATACCATCGTGGTTGGGGTTTTTTGCGTGACTAATTACAATAATACTGGGCGGATCTTTAAGATCTAGTTGGGTGGCCGCTAGAGCGCCACAGTTATCGGCGTTAATTAGAGTTTCTATCATATTTTCTATGATTTTTTGGGTTTTTACTGATTTTACATCAGTCACGTCAATGCTCTTACGACGCAGGCGTAAATCCGGGTATTGTATTATTTTTAAAATGGACATAATGTTTATCTGCTTAGTTATATATCAAAAGTGGTAGCCGCAAGCCCCGTTTAGAAACATAACGGGGTAAACTTTAGCTTGCGTTTTATGGAAACGCAGACTAAAGTCTGCGGCTACCATTTTTGTGGCTACCACGACATTCACCCAAAAGTATAGCATAAAAAATAAAAACTGATAACAACACTTGCAATTAATCAAGCCCCAAAAAGACAATAAAAATACGGAATTACACTATCTTCTTTTATTGCATAACAACACCGACCTGGTTTTTAGATTAGGCAAGAAACTTTTAGAGTTTTTTCCAAATATCGAAGAATTGTTTTTTGCCGATGTGGATTTAGCAAAGCTTGGCTTGTCGGCGGAAGAAATATCTAAATTGAGAAATCCAGATTGGCAGATGGTTGAGCAAGATTTATGTTGGGCAGAGCAGACGAATCATCATATTATTACGTTCAATGATGCCGATTATCCTAAATTGCTAAAGGAGATCCAAACCCCACCGTTAATACTTTTTGTTATTGGTGATTTACAGTTATTAAAATCATCTCAAATAGCAATGGTTGGGAGTAGAAATCCAACGCCGATTGGGATTGAAACGGCATTTAATTTTTCTCAAGAATTAGTGAAAGCAGATTTAGTTATCACTAGTGGCCTTGCTACCGGAATTGATGCTGCTAGTCATAGGGGGGCAATAGAAGCTTTTGGCAAAACAATTGCAGTTATGGGCACGGGGTTAAATCGAGTTTATCCGCAGACCCATGTTACACTCGCAGAAAAAATAGTTGATTCAGGAGGTGTATTATTATCAGAGTTTCCGCGGGCAGCTGGCAGCAAAGCTTGGCATTTTCCGCTGCGCAATCGCATTATCAGCGGTTTAAGTATTGGAACTTTGGTAGTTGAAGCAACAATGCGAAGTGGTTCGCTTATAACAGCAAGATTTGCTGGTGAACAGGGGAGAGAGGTGTTTGCTGTCCCAGGTTCAATTTATAATTCTAGAGCACAAGGGTGCCATTATTTGATTCGTCAAGGCGCAAAATTAGTCGAGCAACCTATGGATGTTTTAGAGGAATTTCCGGATCTTATTAAAAAAATAAAGGCACAAATTATGGAAACCAAATGCAGTGTAAAAAAAAATAAACTTGATTGCAAGCACAAGAAACTGTTAGATTGTATAGGTTTTGAAATAACGACAGTTGATATTTTGGTAACAAGAATTAATTTACCTGCATCACAAGTCGTAATAATGTTATTAGAATTAGAGTTACAAGGATTGATTAAAACGGTAATGGGCGGTTATATTAGGATATTGAATAAGACCTAAGAGGCATAAATGAAACAGAATATAGTTGAAGTTATAGTATATTTACTAGAAGCCGCCGCTTCCCAAGTAGATGATGTTGGAGAGTCTTTTGCTGATCAAGCCATTGTTAAACAAAAATTAGAAGAAGCGGGTTTTGCTAGAGATGTTGTATCAAGTGCTTTTGATTGGTTAAGAGAATTAATTGAACAGCAGTGTTGGTATGCAACTAGCGAGAATATTAATGCTAGTGATAATAAAACCATGCGTATTTTTAGCCCAGAAGAAACCGCCAGAATTAGTTTAGAAGTGCGAAATTTTATTTTATCTTTAGAATACGTTGGTATTTTAGATACAAAAATGCGAGAAATTGTTATAACTCAATTGATGCAGCTTAATCAAAGATTAGTAGAGATATTGGAAGCTAAATGGGTAGTGCTTTTAGTATTGATGAGTAAAGCAAACCGAAATATTAAAGATATACGCGGTTATCTGTTGGCTACAATGACATCAGCAACATAAAAATAATTAATTTAAACCTAAAAAGATTATGGCAAAAAATCTTGTAATTGTAGAATCTCCTGCTAAGGCTGCGACTATTAAAAAATATCTAGGTAAGGATTTTACGGTATTAGCATCATATGGTCACGTGCGTGATCTCATACCAAAAACTGGAGCAGTCGATCCAGATCACGATTTTGCGATGAATTATGCTGCGATTGAGAAGAACGCTAAGCATGTGGCTGCTATTGCTAAAGCCTTAAAAGAAGCTAAAGCTTTTTATCTTGCCACTGACCCTGATCGTGAGGGTGAAGCTATTGCATGGCATGTTTGTGAGTTGATGCGCGATAAAAAAATCCTGAAGAAGCAAGAAGTGCATCGAGTAGTATTCC
>MGXJ01000006.1:19503-20740 GCA_001801345.1 Gammaproteobacteria bacterium RBG_16_37_9
AATTTGTCCCCGCTACTATGGAAAAAAATTCGTTATGGTCTTTCCGCAGGTCGAGTGCAGAGTCCGGCGCTGCGCATGATTGTTACCCGCGAGGAGGAGATTGAAAAATTTATTAGTCAGGAGTATTGGACTATTGTAGCCAATAGTCTTTTTTCTAAACAGGAATTTACTTCCAAATTAATCGAATATAAAAACGAAAAAATTGTCCAGTTTTCTGTTGTCAATAAAGAGCAAGCTGAAGCCATAAAGACCGATTTATTGAATCTTGCTAAGGGCAAGTTGCATGTTATTAAAGTAGATAAAAAACAGCGGGCACGTAATCCAGCTCCGCCATTTACAACTTCAACTTTGCAGCAAGAGGCGTCACGTAAATTAGGGTTTTCTGCTAAGCGCACCATGATTAATGCTCAGAGATTATACGAAGCTGGGCATATAACTTATATGCGCACTGATTCAGTTAATTTAGCTCAGGAAGCAATAAATGAAATTCGGACAGTAATTAAAGAGCGTTTTGGCGAAAAGAATTTACCCAAAAAACCTAATTTTTACAAAACCAAATCAAAGAATGCACAAGAAGCTCACGAAGCAGTGCGCCCAACTTCTAGTAAACGCACGCCCGAAGAATTACAAAAAAATTTAGATCCAGAGCAGTTCAAATTATACAATTTAATTTGGCAACGCACTGTTGCATGTCAAATGATAGCTGCTACTCTTGATACTGTAGCTGTTGATTTGAGTTGTGGTGAAGGGAATATCTTGCGAGCCAATGGTTCAGTTATAACCGAGCCAGGATTTCTTGCGGTTTACCATGAAGGAGTTGATGACGCTGCTATTGATGATGAAAAAGTTTTGCCGCCGATGAAAGTTGGGGATGTTGTCGATTTATTGAGTATTGACAACAATCAGCATTTTACTGAACCTCCGCCTCGTTATAGTGAAGCTAGTTTAGTTAAGGCGCTTGAAGAATATGGTATAGGTAGACCATCAACTTATGCTGCAATTATCGATACTTTACTGAGTCGTGAATACGTTATATTAGATAACAGGAGATTTAAACCAACTGATGTTGGTCGAGTTGTTAATAAATTTTTAACTAAATATTTTGCCCAATATGTAGATTACGATTTTACTGCGCATTTGGAAGATGAATTGGATGAGATCGCTTGCGGTAAAAATAAATTTTTGAAACTTATGAAAGAATTTTGGCAGCCATTTAAGAAGTTGGTTGATAATACAG
>MGXJ01000006.1:20759-48705 GCA_001801345.1 Gammaproteobacteria bacterium RBG_16_37_9
AAGTGTCCTAAATGTGGCAAGCCTCTGATTTTACGTTTGGGTAAAAAGGGCAGGTTTATTGGGTGTAGCGGTTATCCAGAATGTGATTACACTGCCAATGTCGATAAAGAAAAAAACGTAATTGAAACTGAAGTTGTTGCTGATCGCGTGTGTCCTGATTGTAATTCACCGCTACATATTAAAGTTGGGCGTTATGGTAAGTTTATTGGTTGTAGTAATTATCCTAATTGCAAACATATGGAACCTTTGGAAAAACCAAGCGATACAGGGGTGAAATGTCCAATTTGTAACGAAGGTTCAATGCTTAAGAGAAAATCTCGTTATGGTAAGTATTTTTATTCATGTTCAAAATACCCAGCTTGTAAATATGCGGTTTGGAATGAACCGCTAAACGAAAAATGTCCCAAATGCGGTTGGAAAATTTTAACATCAAAAACCACTAAAAGGCGCGGGACGGAAAAAGTTTGTCCTCAGAAAGACTGCGGTTATAGTGATAAGGGGTAGCCGCAGGCTTTAGCCTGCGGCTACCAGATCTGATTGTAACGATTTTATGATTCAAGCTATAGACTAACCCTCCATCCAAATCAAATTCGCCATTCTGCCGGTTTTTTCGCCATCGCGTCTGAAGGAGTAGAAAAGATCTTTTTGAGTATAGGTGCAATATTCGCCACCATAAATTTTAGTTACTCCCGCATGATTTAAAGATAAGGTTGCAAGTAAATAAGTATTGGCAAGAAAGCCATCATTATATTTGACAAAAGCAGATTTATTTTCAGGATTTTGTTTGAGGAAAATTTCATACACATCGTGTTTTACTACATAAGCATTTGGTCCAATAGCAGGGCCAAGCCAAGCAAGAAGTTTTGATGGGTTAATATTCATAGCTTTAATGGTGGCTGCGATAACTCCAGTTGCTATTCCTTTCCAACCCGCGTGAATTGCTGCAACTATGGTGCCGTCTTGATCGCACACTAAAATTGGCACACAATCTGCGGTCAAAACCGCACATACCACTCCAGTATTAGTCGTAAATGCGGCGTCGGCTGTATCGGCTGTCATATCTAAAATTGGGATGTGATTCGTGGTTGGGATTGCGAGTATCGTTCCATCAGGCTGGGTATTTTTTCCGAGTGATAAAACGATATTAGAATGGATCTGCTTTAGCCAAGATGGTTCTTGGGGTAAATTTAATTCTTGAGATAGAATTTTGCGATTAGTCAACACTGCATCTTGATTGTCTCCAGTTATCAAGCTGAAATTAAAGCTATCATAAGGTGGTTGACTTACGCCTCCAGTGCGTTTGGTGGTGTAGGCTTTTACATTTTTTGGTGCAGGCCAGTTTGGTTTGATGTAGTTTTTCATTTTAATGCCTGAATATTATTGATGTTTTTTATTTTGCTGGGTAAAAGAGTTATTATTGCGCCGGATAAAATAATAATAGCGCCCACAATTTGGATTATTGATATTTTTTCACCAAGCAAAATAACGCCAAATATTAGCACAGCTACAGGTTCAAAAACCGAGAGCATGGAGGCTTGTTCAGAACTGATATATTTTAGTGCTTGTAAAAAAAATAATATAGGTATTGCCGTACAAAGGGTTCCCATTCCTACTATATTAAACCATTCGTTAAAACCATTAGGTATGTTAAAAGCATCATAAACATAAGAGGCTATTAAGCATGAAATCATGCTTCCAAGGGATACCATGAGTGTTGAAATGCTTGGCGCAATGTGAGTTCTTTTGCTCGCTAATATATAACACGCATAAAGAAAAGCCGCTAATATTCCCAAAGAGATACCTAATATATTAAAGGTAAGTTTATTTGCATTAGCCAAACATATCATGCCAATTATTATTATAAAAAAAGAGATATAGTAAGTATTTCGTAAAACCATCTTATGAAATAATACATTAAACATCATTACAATAGCGGGATAAGTAAAAAATATTACCATTGCCAATCCAGATCCAATATGCTTGCTAGACATAAAATAAAACATTGCAGAACTAGTATAAAATACTATCCCGTATACAATAAAGAGAAGATTTTTTTTATAAGAATTGAAGATTGTTTTATATTTTGGAATTAGTATTACACACATAAATAATGTGGCTATAGTAAATCTCCAAAATAGCATGTTAGAAATTGATAATCCGGAATTCATAAGTGAAATTCCAAAATAGCCTAAAAGGCCATAGCATAATCCAGAGGATACGGCATATAAAACGCCACGTTGTTGTTTAAACAGAGAAATTATATTCATAACGATAATCCGATCCTAAACAGGTCTTCTTTTGCGCTTACACAAATCATCTTTTCCTCTTTTTTATTTGGTGCTCTATTTTGAAATTTAATTTTGTAAGGGTTTTCTATAATGGCAATTGGCGTTTGTTCATTGCCTTCACCTGTAGCAAGGGTAGCAGTTGTCGCTAAGCTATCAAGTAAGTTTATTTGACTAACTTTGAGGATGTGTCCAAAAATATCTTTTTGTCCAATATAACTATGGATTGGTTTAAAACCACACCAGCCGATACTAATTCCGGTAACGCCGGACCGTAGTGGGGTTATGTTGCTATCAGTAATAATTATGCCCAACTTTTTAATATGATGTTTCTTACGCAAGTATTCCCATATTTTTTTTGAGGTCAGTTGTGGTTCTTGTGGGAGTAAAGCATAAAAGTTATTGCAATTTGATTCATCGATTCCTGCATTAGGAATCAAGCGATGATTTTTTAAGGTTAAGAAAAAATCTGGATAGTTTGCTGGACTGTCAAAACAAAACTCAGCTTGTTCGTTAATAATCTTAGATTTACCTTTTGTTTTTTTTATAATATGGTTTTCACAGGTGCTAATTATTTTACTAGATATAGCAACCACGCTGTTTTCCTTTAATTTGGGAAGATACTTGTCAAGAATAGCGAAAATCGATTCTTTTGGTTTTATTTTGTGAGTTTTGATGGTGGTTATGAGCATAATTTTGATTTTATATTACTACTTTATGTTTTACTATAGTAATATTAGTTTCGTGTGTAGTTACCGTTAGATAAAGTTGAGGTTTTTTTGTTTTAATTAGGAAAGATTTCAGATGACAAATTCTAATACACAAGATATTTTTTTTATGCAACATGCTTTTGAACTTGCGAAAAAAGCTGGTTCGTTAGATGAGGTTCCAGTTGGCGCAGTTGTAGTGTTAAATAATGAGATTGTTAGTGAGGGGTTTAATTGTCCTATTCATACTAATGATCCCACAGCGCATGCTGAAATTATTGCATTAAGGCAAGCCGCGCAAAAATTAAATAATTATCGGTTACCTGAAATAACATTATATGCAACTTTAGAACCTTGTGTGATGTGTGTTGGTGCGATGCTTCATGCGAGAATAAAAAGATTGGTTTTTGGAGCATTAGATCCTAAAAGTGGTGCTATTATAAGTGTTTTTAAGATTCTAGATGAAAAAAAGTTGAATCATAGAGTTGAATTTCAATCTGGTGTTTTAGGAGACGAGTGTGGGAAGGTTTTGTCAGATTTTTTTAGGGACAAGCGTTGATTTTTAACATTAAAACAATATGTTGACAAATCGAAAATCAAATTTTAGTTTTGTCAGAAGAAGGTTGTTATATTTTAGCATCACAAAGGCACAAGCTTTTTAACAATTCTTCAAAATCTTTTGGCGGTTTAACTTCCCAAGACATTAATTTATCGGTGCTTGGATGTTGTAATTCTAAGCGTCGAGCATGCAGTGCTTGGCGGCCAAATTGCCGTAATTTTTCGCGCAAAGTAGGATCAAGCTTTTCTGATATTTTGTGAACATTGCTATAAGTTGGATCGCCAACTATGGGATATCCAATATGCGCCATGTGCACCCGAATTTGATGAGTGCGGCCAGTTTCTAAAGTTACTTGTATATGAGTGTAGCCGGTAAAGCGTTTGATGACGCGATAATGAGTTACAGCTGCTTTACCATTTTCTTTTACTGCCATATGGGTTCTTTTAGTTGGATGGCGTCCGATAGCAGCCTTGATCGTGCCGCCAGCAATCATTTCTCCATTTACTATTGCCTCGTACTCGCGTTTAATCTTTCTTTGTTGCAAAGCGACAACAAGTTTATTGTGCACCATTAAATTTCTGGCTACGACCATTATTCCTGAGGTGTCTTTGTCTAAGCGATGAATAATTCCAGCGCGCGGAAGTTTAGCAAGCTCTGGATAGTGATAGAGCAGGGCATTTAACAAAGTATTATTGGCATTTCCAGCGCCGGGATGAGTAACTATTCCAGCAGGTTTATTGAGTATAATAATATCTTGGTCTTCATAAACAATATTAAGCGCAATTGGTTGAGGTTCGAGTCGGGTGATGTTAGCGATGGTAGCTGTAACATCAACAATTTGGTTAGTATATACTTTATCTTTGGATCGTAGAATTTTACCATCAACAGTTATATATCCAGCTTTAACCCATTTTTGGATACGAGCGCGAGAATATTCTGGTAATAAGGTGCCCAGAGCAAGATCAAGTCGAGTTTGATCAAGAGTTTGGGGAATAGTTTTTGTAAGCTTAATTTGCGAAATATACTCCTCGCAGAATGAATTTAATGCTTTACTCAGGCACTTCCTGTGCCTTCGCCCTCGCTAAGGAACGCTCGGGCCAGCTCGCTTTGCTCGCTGTTGCAAAATTTGGCAATCCTGCCAAATTTGTGTTGCCCTTATTTTTTGCGGTCCTCATTTATGTAGAAATAAACTCCGGCCGCAAAAAATAATGGCGCCGCGCCACAAATTCGCTTGGAGCGAATTTGAATTGCCGTAGGCAAGCCCCGCGCGAAGCAGGGATAGCGCAGCGTAAAATTCATTTTGCGAGGAGTATAGTTCCCCCTAATAACTTTACCATGAAATTCAATTTTCGTTTAGTATATCAGGACTCATTAGATGTCTATTTAGTGGTTTTAGCAAGATATAACCACGTTTCAACGATAGAATCCGGGGTAAGTGAAATGCTTCCAATTCCCTCATTTGCTAACCATTTTGCAAATTCCGGGTAATCAGATGGTGCTTGGCCACAAATGCCAACGTATTTATTCTTTTGTTTGCAAGTTTTGATCACATGATGTAATAATTTTTTAACAGCTTGATTACGTTCATCAAAAAGATGAGCAACCAAACTAGAATCTCGATCAAGACCTAAAGTTAATTGAGTTAAATCATTTGAACCAATAGAGAAACCATCGCAAATTTTCAGGAACTCTTCGGCAAGCAAGGCATTTGAAGGAATTTCACACATCAAAATAACTTTTAGTCCCTTATATCCTCTAACCAAACCATTTTTTGCGAGTAAATTTACTAGTTGTTTTGCTTCGTCTACGGTGCGCACGAAAGGAAACATCACTTGGGTATTGGTTAAACCCATATTGAGAACTCGTTTTAGTGCTTCACATTCCAAAGCAAAGCAATCAGCGAATTGTTTTGCAAGGTAGCGTGAGCCACCACGAAAACCGATCATGGGATTTTCTTCATGGGGCTCAAATAAATTGCCACCCAATAAATTTGCATATTCATTAGATTTGAAATCAGAAAATCTAACAATAATAGGTTTAGGAAAAAATGCAGCAGCAATAGTTGAGATACCTTCGCGTAATTTTTCAATATAAAATTCAACTGGGTTTTTGTATGCTGCAGTGCGCTTAAGAACCTGTTGTTTTAATTTGGATGATAAGCTTTTGAATTGGAGAAGAGTATTAGGATGAATTCCAATAATACTGTTTATAATAAACTCGAGTCTGACTAAACCAACACCATCATTTGGTAGGTATTGATAATCAAAAGCTTTATTTGGATCAGCCAGATTCATGCAGATTTTAAAAGGTAATTTGGGCATGTTTGTAACTTTAATCTGCTTGGTTTTGACTGGCAGGATACCTTTATAAACTTGCCCAATCTCTCCACCAGCACATGAAACTGTAATTGGCGTATGATTTTTAATTTTGGTAGTAGCGTTATTGCAGCCCACAACTGCTGGAATGCCAAGTTCGCGGGCGACAATTGCTGCATGACAAGTGCGACCGCCTCTATTGGTAGCTATGGCTTTGGCAAGCTTCATAATCGGTTCCCAATCAGGATCAGTAATATCTGCGACTAGAACTTGTCCTTCTCGCATTAAATGCATTTGTTTTGGGTTGGTTATTACGCAAGCCTTGCCTTGGCCAATTTTTTGACCAATGCTATGGCCGCTGGTAATAATTTCACTGGTTTTTTCAAGATAGAATCTTTCTATTAGTTGGTGTTGTTCTTGGCTGCGCACGGTTTCTGGCCGCGCTTGCACTATGTAGATTTCTTTGGTTTTAGTGTTTTGTGCCCACTCTATATCCATCGGTTTTTTATAGTGTTTTTCTATTGCCACACCCAAACGAGCGAGTTTAGTTACTGTTAAATCATCAATGCAGAATTGCTGTTGCTCTTTTTTTGTGGTCTGAACGGTTTTAGTAGTTTTAAAGCTTTTGCTATAAATAATTTTACTGGCTTTGCTTCCTAAATTGCGTTGTAAAATTGCTGGTTTATTTTGAATTAGACTCGGTTTATAAACATAAAATTCATCTGGATTTACTTTTCCTTGCACAATTGATTCTCCAAGTCCCCAAGATGCATTAATAAAAACTACTTTGTCAAATCCAGTTTCGGTGTCTAAAGTGAACATTACACCGCTTGAGCCAAGGTCGCTGCGAGCCATGATTTGGATGCCAGCTGATATACCAACTTTTTTATGAGGGAATTTATTTTGGATGCGATAAATAATTGCGCGTTCATTAAAAAGAGAAGCATAAACTTTTTTTATGGCAAAAAGGATGTTTTTTATTCCTTTTACATTTAGAAAGGAATCGTGTTGGCCAGCAAACGATGCGCTGGGTAAATCTTCAGCTGTGGCTGAGGATCTGACAGCAAAAGTGTTTTTTTGGTTTTTGGCAAGAATATTGTATTCTTTGGTAACAGCAGCAATAAATTTACCGTTAAATTTTGCTGCAAGAATTAGTTTTTGTATCTCTTTGCTTGTTTTAGATAAATTTTTTAAATTTAACGGATCAAGAGAGTTAAGTTTGGAATATATCTGTTTATCTATCTGATTTTCAACTAGAAAATCCTTAAATGCTGTAGTGGTGGTGGCGAAACCGGCTGGGACTTTAACGTTCCCCTTGGCGAGGCTTTTTATCATCTCGCCAAGGGAAGCATTCTTTCCGCCAACTAAAGCGATATCTTTTATGCTAAGTTGGCGGAAATTTATGACGTGTCGAATAATACTTTTCATGTCGGACCTAAAAAATATCTCCATCCATTAAGAATTACTCACGCCATTATTTTATTTATACAAAAAAGCAAAAACAATCTAAATATAAAAATTTATATCTAAACTATTTTTTTTTGCTTTTGCAGCTCTTACATTTTTTAGCTGGTTTTTTCATTGCTTTTTTAGCAACCTTTTTTTTGACAGCCTTTTTTTTAGTAGCCATTTTTATTCTCCTTAAGAATTAATATTAATTTACTTCTTCAATACGAAGAAGCACGAGACATATATTAAATCAAATATAGCGATTTGCATAGCTTTTTTATTTAACTTATTTTTCATTGTGATTTTCACGTAACCAGAAAGTTAAAATGAATCCTAAAAAAAATGTAATCGGCAAAATAATCAAAGCTACTTTATAATTTGTTAACGAATAAACGCGCACTTTATCTAAAGTTTGTCCAGACCAAGTTGCGTCTAAAATTTTTCCAATCAATGGTTGTGAGGCGATTCCACCCAACATGGTTAGAGAGTTAGTAAACGCTGAAGCAGTAGCGATTAAAGGTTTGGGGCTGTTTTCTCCGCTTACAGCAAAACACAAAATTTCGAAACTAGAAAACACACCAAATAGGAACAGTAACAAATGTAATAAATTTATATTCATTGGTGGCAAATAAACTATAAGGCTGATTAAAATTGCAGACAGTAAACACCCGATGGAGATTGGAATTTTTCTTGAACGAGTCATATCAGATATATAACCAATTAGTGGACTGCCAATGAGCCATCCCAAAAATACCATCGAACATGATACTGAGGCATTGTGATTTGGATAGGCGGTGGTTAAAAATGGAATACCCCAAAGTTCAGCAAATAGTGATAGTGCTAAATACATTGAACAAGCAATTAAACCATTAATCCACATTTGAGGATTTTTTAATATTTTAAGAAACCCTAAGAAGGTTTCACGATACTGGGGTTTTGGTTTTGTATGATTTTCTTGCAAAAGTGTTGCTTGGGGTTTATCGCGAATAATTAGCCATATGATTGGGATTAAAACCGCTCCGATAATAGTTCCAATGTTGATAGTTTGTTTCCAACCTATACTATGCACTAAAGAGCTGAGAATAATAACTCCAAACATTCCTCCAAGCATTCCAAGAGCAGTCGTTAACCCGACAAATAAAGCAAAAAATCTCGCTGGTAGCCATGAAGCAGCAAGTTTTAATGCGCACACAAAAGCAAAGGCGCTGCCAAAACCAATTAAAAGTCTGCCAATGGATGCAATTAATAAATTGGGCGCTGCGCCAAAAATATAGCTGCCAACTGCACAAGCTATTATTGCTAAGGTTAGAATACGTCTAGATCCGTATAGATCCAGTAATAATCCGACCACAATTTGCATCGGGGTATAAATAAAATAAAAAAAAGCTGAAAGTATACCGAATTCTGTTGCGTTTGCTTGAAAGGCTTGCATCAGTTCTTTGGCCATGACGCTTGGTTCGATGCGGAGCAAAAACTCATAACAGTAAAAAATAGCTGCCAAAGTGCAAATAATCCATCCTAGGGTAGAGGTGGTTTTGGTTTTGATCATTATTGCCTCTTGATTTTAGTGGGTTTGATTTCAATGCTGGATTATATATGGTGCGGTGAAATAGAGAAACAGAAAATTATCCTATTCAATTAGCTCCCATAGCCGAATTGTTGTAACAACTTTTCGTCATTAGTCCAGTTAGCTTTGACTTTTACCCAAAGCTTAAGAAAAACTTTTCGGGCAAATAAATTTTCCATATCATGACGCGCTAATGTGCCGATTTTTTTCAAAACCTCACCATCTTTGCCGATAATAATTATTTTTTGGCCGCGGCGTTCAACATAAATTGTGGCCGTAACAAACATTATTTCTTTTTTAAGCTCCATGCGATCAATCAAGACTGAGACTGCATAAGGCAATTCTTGCCCTAAAAACCTAATTAATTTTTCTCGAATAATTTCAGCGGCTAAAAATTTATCATCACGATCAGTATGTTGTGAGGCAGCAAAAAAGAAAGGATTTTCTGGTAATAGTTTTTGTGCTGTTTCTTCAAGAGAGGCAATGTTCGACCCGTCTTTTGCTGATAAGGGAATTATTGCGGTAAATTTATATTTTTGACTAATTTTTTGAATATAACTAAGTAAAAGATTTTTTTGCGCAACTAAATCAACCTTGTTAATAGCTAAAATTACAGGACTTTTGGTTTTTTGGAGCATCTTTAAAACAAACTCATCTTCTTCCTGCCAAATAGTTCCAACCACCATAAAAATAACCACATCAACATCGCTTAAAGCACTCAAAGCGGCGTTATTCATGTAACGATTAAGCTTGCTATCGGAGCGATTATGTATTCCAGGAGTATCGACATATATTGCCTGATAATCGCCGGTGGTTTTTATACCCAAAATCTTATGTCTAGTGGTTTGAGTTTTACGCGCAGTAATGCTGACTTTTTTACCTAGAATGTAGTTAAGCAAAGTAGACTTGCCAACATTAGGTCGCCCCAAGATAGTGATATATCCAGCATGAGTTTTGAAATGATCCATAGTTATTAATCAGCCAGACTAGGCAGGTTTATTTTTGTTCTTGCTCAATTTTAGCCAACATCTTTTCCGCTGCATCGCGTTCAGCAACGCGTTTATTTGATCCAACACCTACGCTAGCCTCACACAGGCCAGCAACTCGACATTCAACTGTAAAAATTTGTGAATGTGCAGCACCAGAAGTATTAGTGACTACGTAAGTTGGCAACGGAGATTTGCGCATTTGCAATAACTCTTGCAGGCTAGTTTTGGGATCTTTTTGGACGACACCTGCAATATCATCTAAGCGTTTAGCAAACCAATTTAAAACATGGCGCTGTGTTACAATAAAACCACCGTCTAGATACATTGCGCCAATAATTGCTTCCATAGCGTCGGCAAGAATTGATTTACGTTTTGGTCCACCACTACGCAATTCGCCAGAACCAAATTGCAAATGATCTCCAATATATAATTCGCTCGCGAGATCTGCCAAAACCTCGCCGTTTACTAAATTAGCACGTAAACGACTTAACTCGCCTTCTTTCATTTCTGGATAACGATAGAACAATTCAGCAGCAATAATAAAATTCAATACTGCGTCCCCAAGAAATTCCAGACGCTCATTGCTAATTTTACCCATACTACGATGGCGCAAAGCACGGCTCAGCAGCCCTAAATTACGAAAACAATAACCTAATCTTTCAGAAAGCACTTCGCACTGCATAAGAAAATTACTACCATAATAGAATAAACGCAAAACTAAAAATTCAAATTTTTAGTTTATTTTTTTACCAATCCTTTCCCAACGGATGCCAGTTTTTTCGGAATCCCAGCTCATCCAAATGCCGAAAGCTTTGCCGACTAGATTTGCTTCGGGAACAAAACCCCATTCGCGACTATCCTTACTGCTATCGCGATTATCTCCCATCATAAAATAAGAATTTTGTGGAACCACAACATCTACATCTTCCGATTCTTTATAACCAGGTCTGATAAATATTTTGTGGGTTACCTGGTCTAATTTTTCAATTCGAACTTGGACTGGCACAGAAAAACCACCTTCAGTATCTAAATCCATACCAAATGGCATTTGTTGCATCACAATATTATTAACGGTTAAAATTTTATTACGATAAGTAACATGATCACCGGGTAAACCGATTACTCTCTTAACGTAGATTATGCTTATGTCATCAGGAAAACGAAAAAGCACTATATCACCACGTTTAGGTTCGCCAATATTAAAAATTTTAGTATTTAAAACAGGGAGTCTTAAACCATAAGCGTATTGGCTTACCACTATGAAATCACCAGGCAAAACCGTGGGAACAAGTGAACCAGTAGGCACGCGATAAGGCTGAATTAAAAATGAACGAATCAATAGGACCAATAACAATACAGGGAAAAATGAGCGCGAGTATTCGATAATTATAGATGGCTTTTTGTCTACCGACCTTTTTTTAGCAAAAAACAAAATATCAAGCAAGGCAATAAAGCCAGTTAATAACACCAAAGATGTCAAAACAAAAGGAACATCAAATGAAATATTAAAATTACTCATATCGTATAGCTCCTACCGCATTAAAATTTCTATAGGATTATAATAACCATTCCTATGGTTGCAAATTTATTTATATAAATTAAGCCTATGCTATTTTCCCAACTGTTGCTAAATAAACGGCAAATTCATCTTTACCGCTAACATTTATGAGATTGTCTACAGCTTGTTGCTCATAAGCAGCAACGGCGCAAACCCCAGCTTGTATGGCTTCGGCCGCTAAGTATAGATTTTGACAAATATGGCCGGCATCAATAGCAATAAATTTATAGGCATAGGGTCCGGCACGCCACTCAGTGCGGTAAGGAACTGCAGCCCAAATAAACACCACCGCGGCATTTTGCATTTGAGAGCTATTTATCTCAAAACAACTAGTGGAAATTTTTTCAGCTTGTTCTTTGTCGTCATAAACAATGCACAATTTATGCTCAATGGGTAAATAGCGATAAACCCCTGGTTTTAAATCTTTAACCCTTCTAATAACTAAATAAGTTTCAAATGGATGGCGAGAATTTGCCGATGGAACCGTTCTATGGGCGGTGATATCTCCATCAATTATACCTTGGGTGGACCACAATAAAAACGATAGTTCCTTTAGGGTCAAAAAACCTTGAGTGAATTCACGTCGAGAGCAGCGATTTTTAATTGCATCTTGTAATTTTATATCGAATTTAAAATCTATTGGTGCTACTAAATCAATTAATTTATCTCCCAAAGCACAAGCTTTTTGTGGCATTGGCATTGGCACGCCCTTATTGCTGTCTGTAGGCCACTTGCTCCAGCCTTCTTCAAAATCACACCTTAAAAAGTCTCTGCTGAAATTTTTATACTTCATAAAAAACCCCCTGAATTTTTATAAGAGTATTTCTGATATATAAACATATTTATACACCTGCTTACGAAAAATATCCAAGAAATAATAAAACGGGTTAATCACTGATGTGGTGAAAGTGGTAGCCGCAGGCTTCAGCCTGCGTTTTATAGCAGCGCAAGCTAAAGTTTATCCCGTTATGTTTCCCATTTAAAAACATAATGGGACGGCGTCTAAACGGGGCTTGCGGCTACCCTAATATTTTATAATTTCACTGTTTTTAGGATTATAATATTGCTTTTGAGTGTATAAGGATCAATAATATATTGCTTTTGTGTTTTTAAGTATTTATCAATTAATATCGAACATGGAGGAATAACATGCGTAATTATAAATTTATTATTGGTTTGGCATTGTTGATTGGTTTAGTTGGCTGCGCCGATATGAAAGGTCGAGATATTGGAACTCTTGCTGGGGCTGGTGCTGGAGCCGCTTTGGGCAGTCAAATTGGTGGCACAGGCTTAGTTAATGCCGTTGGGGCAGCAGGAGGCGCCGTTGTCGGCGGGGTTGTTGGGCGCGAAGTTGGTAAAGAAATGGAAGAGAAGTAGAGTAGGTGTCAAGCCCTTACAATCGACGTTGTCGATTGTAAGGGCTAGCCCCATGGCTCTAGTCATCATAATGACCAGAAACCGCATATACGATTATCTCTCCCTGTCTTTCTCTTCGTCCTACTTGATATACGAAGCGATTTTTATGATCTATGCGCCTTGAAATTACAGGGCCTTGATTATCTAGATAATCCTTTAGGTGTGTCTTTGCCCACTCCCTATGTAGAATCTCAGGTTTTCCGCTTCCGGTTATTGCCCAGGGGCGTTCTTGAATATCATTAAGAAGTTCTTGAAATTTTTTATCATCTTCTTTAAGTCTATTGAACTCTTCTTCCAACTTTTTATTATTATTGAAAGAATATCGAATTTCTTGTTGGGTAGCTTTATCGAAAGCAGATGAGTCAGACGAGATGCTTAAATATAACTCTATCAACTCCAGTGCTTTTCTTTTGTTTTTTGCAGATTCCTTGTTTATTCGTTTTTCTTGTTTTTCTCTCCTTTTTTCCGATGATATTTTTTTTCACTACTAGAATAAGAGGATGAGAAGGTTTCTTCCGATTTACCATCGCTATATTCATTATTTGTAGATAGATTCCCTTCTTTTGGTGATTCTATAGAATGTGGGGTTGGTGTTTTTTCTTCCTGTTTCTCATGGTCGTCATCTGATGGTTTTTTTAGGTTAGGAGGAGAGTTTTCTAATTCACTATTTCCGCTAGAAATATCTTCTGGTTCTTCGCCAGAAGAGATATCAGTATTATCTTCTCCTCTAAGCTTTTTTTCTAGCAATACTAATATGTTCTCGGCTACGTAAACATTCTTTAAAATTAATTTAGAGGCATGCAGGTATCCTTTCTCGTAATTCCCTTCCACATATGCTAGCCATGCTTGAATAAAAATTCTGTCTAGCTCCGGCATTGTTTTAGAATCTCTATCGAATTCTTTTCTTTTTTCTGAAAGAAATTTTTTATCTTCATAGCCATTGATATATAAAGTTATTAAAATTTTTCCCAGATCTTCTGCCGAGCATTCTGGGTCAATGAGAGATCGTATCTTTTTATTTATTTCTTCTTTACTTAATAGGTCCATTTCTACGCATTTTATAAGGTAATTCAATTGACCATCGGTTGTTTTAAGGCTTTTAAAAATCTCCATACTTCGTTCTTTTTGACCTTGTTTCCACAAAATACTTGCAAGAGAATTGAGAGCTTGTTTACTTCCTGATCTTTCATAATAACTTATTGCTAATTCTTCATACATAGGTATATAGAGCCTATATTGTTCAAAACAGTGGGTAGTATATCTGTATGTTCTTTTGAAGGAGGATTTGGAGTGCATTCTGTTTCAAGAGCCAAATATATTTTTAAAGATTTATTAATATCCGGGTTTTCTCCGTGTAATCCATTTCTGATTATTTCTGCCATACTAACTTTTGCGCTCGGAAAAACATCGGCGCTTTTTAAAAAACATTCGTATGCTTTTTTGTATTCATGAAAACATTCTTGGTAGAAAACCCCAATAATGTATTGAGCTTCAGTAGTCTTAGATTTTTCGAGAAAATAAATCACCTTTTTAAGTAGTTCTAGATCAATATTTGGTTGTTCCGAAATTATTTGTTCCAAAAGCAGTCTGCCAATATCCAAAAAAGCTTCCAATTCAAAAAAATCTGCCGGTATTTGTATTTCGGGAGCTTCCAGTTTTTCTAACACATTTTTTGCTTTTTTAATGTTGTTATTTGTTATATATATTTCCGCAAGTGCGATAAGTCCAGATGCTGCTGGTTTACCAGCAGCAAGGGCGATTTCTTCGCAAAGATTTGCTAAATCATCTTGGTCTTCATTTGCTTTACAAAAATCGTATACAGTTTGTTTAATAGACAATTTGTTGATTTTTTGATAAAGCTTCAAAAGGAATATTCGTTTATTTTTTGCCAACTCAGGGTCATAAAAGGTTTTTTCGTTGTTTTTCTTAATAAAAGTATTTAGATCAATATTAAAATATTTAAGGGGCTTTTTCTTTAGGTAACTGGCCGCTACATCATCTTTCTTTGCATCTATGATAAATAGAAGAATTTGTTCTTTAATGTTCTTAATATCTTTAAAGGATGATTTTTTAAATTTTGTTTCTTTTTCTGCTTTTAAAACATCCAAAGCTTTATCAAAAAAATCATCGGCAATGGGATATGTATCTATATCTGTTTTTAATATACGATATGTTTGATATGCAAGTGTTGCCCAGCGCATGCTTTCAGCTAGGTTGCCTTGAGCATACTCAAGTTTTGCATGTTCAATCATTCCTCGTGGGTCACAAAGGAGAGCGGCATTATAAAATTTTTCTTTGGCTTTTTCAGGTTCTTGTTCAGATTTTTTCAATAACTTCAGTCCTGCAATTACCTCTTCAAGGGCCTGTGTTTCTGCATTTTTAGTATTAGTTTCGTTGCCATCAAAAGACTTTTTAGCAAAATCAGTAAAGAATGAGGATACGGTATAATTTGATGAAGTCGCCACATTACTGGGTATTTTGGTAAAGCTGGAAGGATGTGATTTTTTACCAGCTATGGCATTCGATTCTGAGAAAGAGAGTGCTAGGATAAAAATTAGTAGTATTTTTTTCATAATTGGCAAGGTGTCAAGTCAGAGTTGACCTTGTTCAAAACATAGCATAAATCAAACCAACTTTTATTAACCTTTTCTTAACAGGGCTTTGCCAGTAGATTTTTCGCCTAAATTCCAGAAAAATGAAGCCACTATATATCAGTTTCTGAATTTGTTAGAATGGACAAAGTGTTTTTGTTGGTGAAAAAAGAAACCTTAGAAGAACATTCGCCGCCGTTGTTTCGGTCTTAAAGCTTATTACATCGTCCGAACCATCTAAACGAACTTTTCTTTTATTATAGATGCAATATGGCTCATATTATGGAAAAAATTAAAGATATTATTTAAAAACACGGGGTAATTTTATTGTGAATAAGTGTTAGAATAACAACTTTGCCAAATTCAGTTTTTAGCGAAAATTATCGAAGAAACATATTATGAAAAACACTTTAGCTATCTTTGAAGATTTTAAAATACGCAGGATTTACGATGAAGAAAAAGAGATGTGGTATTTCTCTGTAGTGGATATTGTTGGCGCTTTAATCCAGCAGAATGATTTTCAAACCACAAGAAAATACTGGAATAAACTAAAAGAACGCCTAAACAAGGAAGGAAGTGAGTCGGTGACAAAATGTCACCAACTGAAATTAGAGGCTGCTGATGGTAAAAAATACCTAACTGATGTTGCTAATCCCGAAACACTGTTACGCCTTATTCAGTCTATACCGAGTCCAAAAGCAGAACCAATTAAATTATGGCTTGCAAAAGTAGGCTATGAAAGAATGCAGGAAATAGCTGATCCTGAAAAGTCATTAAACCGAGCCAGAGAAAACTGGAAAAAGTATGGAAGAAGTGAAAAGTGGGTCCAACAAAGAATGATGGGTCAGGAAACACGCAATAAGCTAACTGACTATTGGAGCAAACATGAAGTAACCAAAGAAGAAGAATATGCAATACTTACCAATATCATTCATCAGGAATGGTCAGATGTTTCAATAAAAGAACATAAAAATCTCAAAGGTTTAAAAGCTCAAAATTTAAGAGACCACATGACTGAAGCTGAGCTTATTTTTACTGCTTTAGCAGAGTTATCGACAAGGCAAATAGCAGAGAGCATGGAAGCAAAAGGAGTGACAGAAAATAAAAGGGCAGGAATAAAAGGCGGCAGAATTGCTAAAAACGCTAGGGTTGAACTTGAGTCAAAAACTGGAAAGAAGGTGATTTCTAAAAAAAACTATTTGCCGACAAAAAATATAAAAGCTTATAGACAATGAATAATAAATTTGTATCTAAATATCAATGGAAATAACATTTAAAAAATTTACCGAAAAGTATATACTAAAATTCATAGCTTGGTCACAAAGGCCACACGTCCGAGACACATGGTTTCAAGAAGGACATGAACCATTAACAATGTATTATGAAAAAGCCACGAGTAATAACGGTTACGACTATCCATTTATTATTTGCTTAGATGGCGAACCAATTGGCTATATTCAATGTTCTGATTTATATGCTTATAAAAAATTATGCCCAAAAACAAAAGGTGTATTTACCAATGAAGAGTCAGGAACTTTTTGTTTAGACTTATTTATTGGCGAAGATAGTTATTTAAATAAAGGGTATGGCACAAAAATAGTAAAGGTTTTTGTTGATAAAATATTCAAAGATTTTAAGGCCAAGAAGGTATTAGTTGATCCAGCTTGTTCGAACAAGCGTGCAATCAGTTGTTATGAAAAAGCTGGTTTTAAATTTATACGCAGTGAGATCAATGGAATAATTGAGTGTTGCATTATGCAGTTTATAAGAGCCAATATTTAGGCTAGTTGTAAATGGGCTTGGTCGCACTAGCAATTCTAACAGTCTAAATCAAGAATCCAGAGAATCTTTCGATTTAACAGGTATAATAAGTTATCCAAAGGGTAGGGGCAAATTGCCACCCCCCTTTTAAAAAGAAAAAAGCCCCTAATGTTAAAAAAGGTATATCAAATGACTCCCGCTAACGACCCCATACGATTAATTAATTTATCAGATATTGATGAAAAAATTTATGCATTTCGTGGAGTTGATTGCATAGTTTTAACTCAAGATAACAAAATTATATTACAAAAACGTGGTGATAATTGGAACCGCTTTCCTGGCTATCTTGCATCTTTTGGCGGACAAATAGAAGCTGGTGAAACATCGATGCAAGCTTTGATACGCGAACTAAACGAAGAACTAGGAGCACAGGTTAAAGAATCTGATGTTATCAGCCTAGGTGCTGTTACCGAGGCGGTGACCGGACATACTGAATTGATTTACGTTTATTTTTGGCAAGATTTGCATGGCACTATCACTGGCTGTTACGAAGGTGAAGTAAGATACTACGACAATATACAGGATATCCTCGCTTGTCCTAAAGTCATGGATGATACTCGTTGGGCACTAAATGAATGCATAACCAGAAAACTTTTGCCGGTTAATCTCTAAAGAAACATGAATAAAAAAATTGAAAAAATCATTGAGAATCACTGGAACCAGCTGGTAGAAAGCTGTTATTTTTATCGTGGCATGTCTCTGAATGATTTGGATTTAAAATCTAAAATTGTTTTAGATCCAAAGAAAAATCCACTAAAAGATATCGCACCTCTGCTTATGAAATATAGTGAATTTTTGCTGAATATGATTAAAAGAGGATTAGAGTTCAAAGTTAATGATTTTTATATTGAACCCTTACAAAAAGTACTAACCTGGACAATAAGAGATATAAAAAACCCTGGGATTGATTTTACAGCTAATTATGCTGACGCAGCCGCATATGCGTTTAACTACGCTGGAAGCCAGGTAAAACATAATTTTAACATCATTGCTAATACTATAGGTAAATGTAAAAATCAACCTTGTTTTAACGTCGCAGAAAAAAAGAGATTTCTACAAATAACCAAAAAAGTGCTGGAATTATTATCGCTTGAAAATAGTGAAAAACATAAACCGATTGTACTTAAAGTCAAACGGAGTTGCAAAGCATTTGAGAATAATTCGATAGAAGAATTAAATTTAGGATCTTACCAATTTTTTCTCAAGCGCATTGCTAAAGTTGCAAACCAAAACGACAGCTTCACAGCTAACAAAATCGCTTTTTTCCTACATCAAAAATCCCAGACAGGCAACTTCAATGTACGACTGCTCAAACCGTTACGTCAAAGCGATATCGAAGAAATCATTAAATTTTAGTTTTTACTTAGAATAAATATTTATGCTTATTGAATAGAAAGAATGAAAAAATGACCACATGTATTTTTATTCGGCATGCTTCGACCAAAACAGGTATCTCTGATAAGTTGCGCCCTATAAGCGACGTTGGAATAGCACAAGCTAAAAAATGTACGCTGCTATTAAAATCCGAAACGCCGTTTGATCTGGCAATAACTTCCTCAGCTTTAAGAACCAAAGAAACTTTAAAAATAATTCTAGATCAACTTGTACAAACACCAAAAATTATCGAGGTTGCTAGCATTTATGAGCCTGCAAGTGCTAAAGATCAAGCGGAAGTTGATAAAATATTAAATACTCTCGGCGAGGCTTCGCTGGAAGCTTACATAGAAAGTGATATAAATAATTCTTGGTCAAGATACGAGAAAAGCGCTATTGCAGATTTGCTTAGCATTCTTGAGGAATATAAACCTAATAGAGTGTTGATAGTTGGTCATGGTAATATTATAAACGCTCTCGGTTTAGCTCTTGCTCCAGCGGCAACAAAATTAAAGCATATTTACTTTAATAATTGTGATGGCTTTGAGATCTCTGATGGTAAACTCGTTCGATTAATAACAAAACCGTGATGCAAGATAAGTAGTAGTGTTTTTTATTAGGAAACCCATGCAATCACACGAACAAATAATAAATACTTTAATAGAGTTACATTATAAATAGTTCGTTTAATTAGCAAGATAACTCATGAATAAACTAACCCAAAATGTCGTAAATATTCTCGGTGAAAATGGTAAAAAATGGATCGCCAATTTACCAGGCACCATTGAAATACTCGCGGATTACTGGAATTTAAGTCATCTTGTTCCTGTCGATAATATGAGTTTCAACTATGTTGCCAAAGCAATAGATAATTCAAATCAAGCAGTGGTATTAAAAATAGGTTTTGATACAAGTGTTATTGCTGATGAAAAACGCGCATTGACATATTTCGATGGCAACGCTTCAATTCGTCTCATTGACTACAACGAAAAATATAACGCCTTATTACTGCAGCAAGCTACTCCAGGAACCACATTGAAATCGCTTTACCCAGCTAACGACAAATTTGTTATTGATTGTTATGTAGACACAGTGCAAAAACTACTCAATAAACCACTGAATAGTAAAAATGGCTTTCGTTATATTAGTGATTGGTTAAAAATGCTCGATGGGTTTAAATCAGATAAATTACCAGAATATCTATTGAAAAAAGCTATCTATTTAAAAAACACTTTGCTTGTTTCGATTAAAACTGAAATTGTGTTGCACGGCGATTTACACCAAGATAATATTTTAAAAGATAACGACAGGTGGTTGGCGATTGACCCTAAGGGAATTATAGGGGAGCCTGAATTTGAGATTGCAGCATTTGATTTTATCCATGATACTGAGTTGACCAATAATCTTGATACCAAGAAATTATTTTTAAACAGAATGAATATCATTGCTGAAAGATCTAACTTAAGCGCAGAACGCATTAAAAATTGGACTTTGGTCAGATTGATTTTGTCAGCCGTTTGGCACATTGAAGATAATGGCGATCCTGGTTTATCCATAAAATTGGCAGAGATGTTGAGCGATGATGTGGTAATCTAATAGCAATAAATCCCCTGGAAAAACCTTGACTTTATAAATACGATCTCACATGATATCGATGTGAGAAAAAGAATGGGTTGGCAGGATCTTCATATGTATAAGTGCTAGGATAATTGAGCGAGTAGGTCTTGAATCTTAACCGAAACTTTCTAGCTAAATCCAAGACCCGGTCCTTTTTTCCGCTTAAATTTTATTATGTTTGCTCCTTATTTTTAGATCAACCAAGCAAACTATTACAGCGCCAATAATTGCACTAATTGGGATTATGCTAACGGCATATTTGTAGGCTATAAGATCATATTGCCTAAAGCCATTGCTAGCAAATTTACCGGAAAAGGTGTCAAGTTGGTGTTCAGGCCACAAAGAAAATATTGGTTAATTAATAGCGGAGCAATTTATGGTAAAGTTTTTGATAAAAAATTATATTAGGTTAAAAAAGCAAGGTATTTTTTTATTTTTAATGATGCTGTTTATTTCTATTTTTAACTCAACTATCATTTTTGCAAAGTCAGAAAACAACAACGTGATTATTAATGGTGAAGAATTTATTCCTGTAGCAGGCACTATTAGCCTTCGGGAAGATAAATATATCCCTTCAAAAGTGCCAACTGTCATGGATATGCTGATTACACAAACAGGTGGGGGCAAAGCACAATATTTAGTAAAAGATAATGTTATAAAAATATTTATAATAAAATATAAAGCATTAATAACATTAAAAGGTAAAAAGACTGAGAAATTAATAGAGCAAAGAGGGCTGTATAACAAACTACATCCTGATATAAAAAAAGCCTTATATAATGGAGGGAAATTTTATGGTTCTTTTGATGTGCATTTTTGTTATGCAAAAAATGATCCTTTAATAGTGTATATAGGTTATAAAGATAAGTCATATAGCTTTCCTGCTTTATTGACTGATGAAACTAATATAGATGATCAATGGAAAAAAACGTAACCCTTATTTTTTTATGTATCTTACTAATTTAAGGAGTAATCATCTGTTGAAACTCAAAAGATCCAAACAAATTTTATTTATTGAATTCTCGCAAAAACAGCTGCAATCTTTTACTCTGTGGATTATTAAGTAATTCTTGTGGGGTGCCAGTTTCTATAACTTTGCCTTGATCCATAAAAATTATTTTACTTGCAATTTCAGCAGCAAAGTTTAATTGATGTGTAGTGATCACAACTGTCTTTCCATTTTCTATAGCTAAAATTTTAATTACATCAATAATATTATTTACTAATTCAGGATCAAGAGCAGAAGTTGGTTCATCAAATAATATTATTTCTGGTTGCATAGAGAGTGCGCGAGCGATAGCAGCCCTCTGTTTTTGACCGCCAGATAGTTCACATGGATAGGAATTGCTTTTTTCTCCCATTCCAATTTTTTTCAGTAAGTTCTGTGCTTCTATTATCGCTTCTTTCTTACTGCTTTTTTTTAAAAGTAAAGGAGCTAAAACTAAATTTTCTAAAACTGTTTTATTAGGAAAAAGAGGGAAATTTTGAAATACTATTCCTATTTTTTGTTTGACTTGTCTCCAGATATTTTTGTCAATATATTCGACGCGTCCAAAGTTGTTTGTGCGCGCTACACAAACCTGTTCGATATGAATTTCTCCTGCATCAATTTTTTCCAGTTGCATTAATATTCGTAAGAATGTGGATTTTCCTCCGCCAGAAGGACCAATAATCACAACTACCTCGCCTTTTGCAATATCAAGGTTGACGTTATTTAACGCATAGCAAGCGCCGTATCTTTTGACTAAATTTTTTACTGTTATTTGATTATTCATAATAGGCATAATGTTTTTCTAGTGCATCAAAAACTTTTGTAAATATATATGTCATGATCAAATAGAATGTTGCCGCAATTAAAAAAGGATAAATGACAAATTCTCTAGCTGCGGTGATTTTTACTATTGTGAATACTTCAACAATGCCAATAACCTGTGCTAGAGATGTGTCTTTAATCAAAGTAACAACCTCGTTACCTATTGGGGGCAACACTCTTTTTAGAGTTTGCGGCAAAATTATATGACGCATTGTTTGCCAATAATTCAAACCTAAAACCTCGGCACCTTCAAATTGTGAGCGCTCAATTGACTGGATTCCGGAACGAAAAATTTCGGCGTAATAAGCAGCATAATTTAATACGAATGTTATTACAGCAGCGGGAAATCTTTCTATGTTTATCCCAAGATTTCCCATGCCAAAATAAACAAATATTAGCTGCAACATAAGCGGTGTGCCACGCATTACCCAAATATAAATTTGGATGCTTTTCGAAAGTATTTTGCAATTTGATAAACGGCCTATTGCAAGAATAATCCCAAGTGGAATCGAAAAAACCATAGTTAAAATAAAAAGCTCAAAAACAACTTTAATGCCAGGCAAGATCTGCCAAAAAAGACCCGTTAAATTCAAGCATATATTTTGTAATGAGCTAATCATAAATTTACCTGGGATTAGAATTCTTTTACCGAGAAAATATTACGATCAAACCATTTCTTACTAATCTTTGCCGCTGTTCCATCTTGAATCATTGAATCTAATGCCGATTGCACTTTATCTCGTAGAGCTACTTCATTTTTGCGAAAGGCAATGCCAAATTGTTGCTTACCAAGAAACCCTGATAATTTTCTAAATTTAAGTTTTTGCATCTTAGTATAGTAGTCAGCAAATATTTCATCGACTGCTACCGCATCAACTCCTCCTTTAATTAGATCGTATAATGCCATTGGATTATCAGGATACTGCACCAATTTTTTAAGAGTTGTTGGCTTGAAATCACTACCTTTGTAATTTTGAATATAATCTACTGCGGGCGCACCGGATTGCGCCGCAACTTTTTTACCATTTAAATCTGCAAGTCTTTTTATATCTGAATTTTTATTTACCAAAACCACAACTTTGTTTGTCATGTATGGTTTAGAAAACAGCACTTTTATTTTGCGTTCTTCGCTAATAGTCATTCCATTCCAAATGGCATCAATATTGCTATTTTTTAGCTCGAAAAAAATGCTATCCCAAACACATGGTTGAAAAACAATTTTCACTTTTAGTCTTCTTGCCACTTCTTTTGCTAGATCAATATCAAAACCAATTATTTGGCCGTCCTTATCTCTAAATCCCATAGGAGCAAAAGTTTCATCTAATCCAACAATAAATGTGCCCTTAGCCTGGATTTTTTTGTAAGAATCATCACTGTTTGCAAAAACCGTAGTGAAATAGCAAAGTAGTAGAAAAAGTGTAGCAAGTAATTTAGTGTTCATAATAATATCCTCTGATTAAAATTTAAAAATAATAAAACCCGGTGAAGAATTTTGCTTCTTACCGGGTTTTATTAATTGAGTTATTTAAAATTAATTCCGGAAGGAGCAATTAGCAGCCCTCCAGAAAACGTCAAACGAAGGAAAGCCACATCACATATGGTGATGGTGGCAATGGTGTGAATTGAAAATTATTGTTTTAGTATTTACAGCACTCATGTGAAACATTGTAGCAGATTATTTATAGATTGCTACAATTTGTTCTGCTCGGCGGATCATGGCCCCTTTAGCCGTTGTATCTGGCGTTGAATTCAACGTTGAGTGCACTACTAAATTTGTAAGAAAAAAGCTATTCGATTATTTTATTATGTTTGCTAAGCTTTGTCTAAAGCACAGACAAATAATAATCAGGAAAACATCCTGATTGGTAATGGACAATATAAAAAATTACTTGCTAGTTTTTTGGGCGCTAGCATCATTAGTATCGGTGCCGGTAGCAGCCTTTTGAAGATTCTGGCCACCCCTTTCCATGTCCTGCCCAAAACCTTCAATGGTATGACAACCGCTTAAAAGCAGGGCGCTAATTAAAGCAAAAGCAGCAGCGCATATTTTTAATTTAATTTTCATTTTACCCACCTCTTAAAAAAAATATTTTTCATCACCATGATTATAATCTTTTTCCGGAATTTTGCCTATTACAATCGATTCACATGTTTGTAATAGAAGAGAAAAGATGGAAAAGGTCAGACACCTTTTCTTTACCTTTTTACTTAAGGAAGCAGTTACGCAGCTTTCATGAAAAAATTATCAAGATCTATACAAAGGTTACAAAAATTAATTTATAGTAATTTTATTGAGGGCGTTGAGAGTGTTCAGCTTCTTATTTGAGTAAAATATACCTAACTTTTAAACTAACTAACCGGCAAGCATAATTATAGCACTACACTTGAACAAATTTTTATAGCAAATCCCATTAAATAATGTATAAAATTACACTGATAATATAAAACTGAAGGGCACTAAAACTTTATGCATGATATTAATGACTATTTTCTTGATATTCTTAACTCCATAGGAGAAGAAGTATTTTGGAAAGATAAAAATGGGGTTTATTTGGGGTGCAACAAATATTCGGCTGAGCTACTTGGATTAAAAGATCCCAAAGATATGATTGGTAAAACAGATTACGATGTATTTCCTAAAGCAGTAGCTGATCGGTTACGGCAACATGATAAGATCGTTATGGAAACAGGACGTAAAATAGTTTTTGAGGAAAAAGTCACCGCGTCAACTGGTAAAAAGCTAATCCACCTGACTTCGAAAAGTCCGCTATATGATAAAAAAGGTAATATTATTGGTATCATAGGGAATGCTACTGATATAACTGATCGCAAAAAAGCAGAACAATTAAACATAGAAAAATTACAAGCAGAAAAAGAGATGGCTGAAAAAATCTCGAATACAGTAGAATTGATTTCTGGAAATATCGCGCATGAAATACGCACCCCTTTGTCTATTATTAGTATCAATGTTGATAGATTACAAGCGGAACTAAAAAAAATATTATTTGCTCACCACAACATTGAGCAAACAAATAAAATCAAGAGTTTTGCTGATAATATAAAATCTGCTGTTAAAAATGGTAGTAGCATTATTACTATGCTACTAACTAAGCTACATGGCATTTTTGATGTAAAACATGCTGGCATTGAACTTAAACCAAACTCCATTAAACAAAGCATTGATGATGCTATAAAAGAATACCCTTTTTATAAAAATGAAAATAGGCTTATTGTATGGAGCGAGCAAAAAAACCAAGATTTTATTTATTTAGGTGATAACTTGCTAACAAAACATGTGTTATTTAATTTAATAAAAAACGCCTTAAGAGCTATCAAAGAAGCTAAGCATGGGGAAATTTTTATTAGTCTGGATAGTGATAATAAGTTTAATTATTTGATCTTCAAAGACACGGCTACAGGAATACCAGCTGAAAACTTGGATTCTTTATTTAAGCAATTCCATATTAAAAACAAAGGCAGTTCTGGCTTGGGTTTGGCATTTTGCAAAATGACGATGCAATCGTATGGAGGAGATATTATCTGTGATTCTAAAAAAGATGAATTTACAGTGTTTACTTTAAGTTTTCCTAAAATAACTGATAATGAGAAAGACATAGCGCAATAATATCGTATATGTTAAATTTTCAAAAAAGAAAATCAAAAGGACTTTTTTTAGAAACTTTCTTCTCTTAATAACAGTTTTGCTCAGGGTTAGCAATAATTTTATTGATAATGATATTGTAAAATTAACAAAGGGGATTTTAAATAAACAACACTCTCTCGTCTCGTTCTTTCTCAAGATATTTTATTGTCCATTGTCAAGATTTGATACCTTTTCATTAGAGTTATATTATCATTACACTAACGCGGAGAAAAAAGGATTAGATGATGATTTGGGTCAGCACCATATTTCATGGCTATATCTATTAAACTATCTTTTAGTTTAGTAAGGTCGAGTTTATCGCTATCTTTAAAAACGATTTCGGTAGAATCGTATATCTCGTGATAAGTTCGTATAATCCAAACAACAAATTCGTTTGGTTCGGAATCTTTTTCCAAACCTTTTTCAAGTCTCTCTTTAATTTTCATGTCAATTAGTTCAGCTATTGTTGAAAATTTGCCTCCTCTATCAATAGCCCATTTTATCAATACATTCTTTTGTCTTACTAGCTCATCATTGACAGTACGAGAATCTTTTTTATGATCATATTTTCCGGTTTCTATAATAAAAATTAAACTTAGAAATCTGCTTGGATCCAAACCATGTTTAAATAATAGATCCCTTAGTTCAGGGGAAGGAAAATGATGGTTAAAAGCAGTAATGTCTACTTTTTGTGGTTTAGCTCCTTTATCAAAAGCTAGATTTACTAGTTTATCTCTATACGTCGTTTGTTTGCTATCCATTTCCCAGATAAGTTTCTCAGGATTGAATATGGTGCAATCCGCCCGTAAAACTAAATTTAGAAATATGCTTGGATCTAGTCCTTGCTCAAGCAATAGGTTGTATATTTTAGGAGAAAGAAGACGATGATGTCCATCAATTTTATTAGCATCAGCTCCTCTAGCAAAAGCCAGATTTGCTAATTTCAAGTTTAATTCTTCATCACATTGGTATGATCTTAAGACCAAATTTAGGAACTTGCTTGGATCTAGTCCTCTTTCAAGCAATAGTTCGCATATTTTAGGCAAAAGAGAAAGGGAATGAATTGTATCAATTTTATTGGAATTGGCTCCTCTATCAAAAGCTAAATTTACTAATTCTAACCGTTTTTCAAGATCACATGCAGCGCAATGTATCTGTAAAATTAAACATAGAAACTTGTTGGGATCCAATCCGTGTTTAAGTAGTGACTGGCTCAATTCGAGGGAAGGAAGATAGTGAAATCCGGAGATTTTTTGTGGGTCGGCTTTTTTCCCCAGAGCCAAATTTATCAGCTTATCTCTATGCGCTATTTGTTCACTATCTACTTCATAGGTGTGTTTTTCAGAATTATATGTGCTGCAATCCCCCCTTAAAACAAAATCTAGGAACTTACTTGGATCTAATTTATCTATAGGGTTTTCTAGCATTAATGTGGCGGCATTAAGTGAGGGTAGGGTATATGTATATACATGTTTTACAATACTAATATTAGAAAATCTAACTCCGTTTTTTAAAGCGAAGTCTATTAGTTCTACTTGATTCGATAAATGAAAGTGTCTAAAAATTTTTCCGTACACATCGTCATCTGCTAGTAAACCTTGAGTAACGGCTATTTCTAATAATCCATCAACATCAAGCTTTTTTTCCAGTAATAGTTTTTTTACTGCTTCAATGTCAAAGTCAGCTCGTGATAATACTTCTTCGATTTCTTTTGCATTATGGGCAATGACGGCTTCCATATCAGGTTTCATAGCAAAAGTAGCTGGTGAAAGAAGTAGAGTAAATAAAGCAAAGAATGTCAGCGCCAACAAGGAGCTGCTTTTTCGTATAAAAACTAATCTCTTGAAATTTAAAAACATATTTTGTGATCTCCAATTATTAATTATAAAACAAATTTCTAGGTTTATTATCCCAGCCAGCGGGGACTAGCATTAAACGCTTCCGCAATGATTATAACTGCTTTATTAATAAACATTAGCTTATGGGAAAAAAGCTGTATCGTTTTACTTCATATCCTCTGCTATATCCTCTTACACTTTTAGAAGCTCCTCTAAATACTCATTGGAGTTCCCTCTTTCACGGGCCAAATCTAATGCAGTTTTGCCCTTATTATCCTTTAGATCTCGATTAGCTCCCATATCAAGAAAGTGTTCCACCATGCTTATATAGCCACCTTCAGCTACTAACATAAGTAAAGTTTTTCCACCTTCGCCTACCAAGTCAATATTGATTTTGTGATCAT
>MGXJ01000006.1:48728-49329 GCA_001801345.1 Gammaproteobacteria bacterium RBG_16_37_9
CCAAAAACTAGGTTTAGAAGCTTGATGCAATTAGCTCTATCAAAATCATCTAATTTGCCATATGAGGCTCCTTTTCCCATTGCAAATTTTATGAGCATATCCCTTTGCTCTACCAGTTCATCATCAACTTTAAATACTTTTTCTTTCTTGTTAGGCCCTATGCAAAATATTTTTGCAACCAAATCAAAATATACATTTGGATCTATTGGCTTTATACCGTTATCAAATAATAACTTACTCAACTCAATGGACGGCGGCGCACTAAAATACCTTATTTTGTTAGGATCAGCTCCTTTTTTAAAAGCTAATGTCATCAAACTGTCTCTTTGTTCTATTAACTCTTTGCTACGCTCATCGCTAAGTCTTCTGTTATATCTTTCGCAATCTTCAAATACAGCCAATTGAAGAAGTAGATCAGCTCCACACGGATCTTCAAGCATTATTTGAACTACTTCAGGAGTAGGAAGTAAATATGAATATTTGATTCTTATGGTAGAAAATTTAGCTCTTTTTCCCAGAGCCATTTTCAATAATTCTGCAGGTTTTTCAATCACCAAACCGCCTCCCTTACCAGATCTATCTCTACCAATTTGGGTTACAA
>MGXJ01000007.1:0-217 GCA_001801345.1 Gammaproteobacteria bacterium RBG_16_37_9
ATCACGGCCAATATGATTAATAACATCAATATTCATATTAGATGAATCAATAAGCGGAACATAACTATTAATTACATAGTTTGGAATATCAGCATCATCGCCAGAAGATAAAAGTTTACTTATTTTTTCTTCTAAGAGACCTGGCGCTGGAGCGTACCCATCAGCATATTTGCGCATGCCGATCGTACCACCAGTGTAAATTATATAAATCGTTTTT
>MGXJ01000007.1:380-774 GCA_001801345.1 Gammaproteobacteria bacterium RBG_16_37_9
GTTTGCCAGTGATGTCGTATACAACTCGCGAAATTCCAGGAACTTCATTCACAATTCGATTAGAAACTCGGCCTAAAAAATCTTGTGGTAACTGGGCCCAATGTGCGGTCATAAAATCAATGCTTTCTACTGCACGCAATGCTATTACATATTCATGCTTTCGTTGATCACCCATCACGCCTACTGATTTTATCGGCAAAAACACTGCAAATGCTTGGCTAACTTTGTGATATAAATTTGCAAGACGCAATTCTTCTAAAAAAATATCATCTGCTTGTCGCAATTTATCTAAAAAGGATTTCCGTATTTCTCCAATAATACGAATACCTAGTCCTGGACCAGGAAAAGGATGGCGCTCTATAATTTCTTTACTCAAACCTAGTTTTAGACCAAT
>MGXJ01000007.1:954-1096 GCA_001801345.1 Gammaproteobacteria bacterium RBG_16_37_9
TAAAGTTTTTGCCACTTTGGTAAATACTTGAATAAACTCTCGCCCAATAATTTTACGTTTAGCTTCAGGATCACTAACCCCCGCCAAAGCCTTCAAAAATCGAGTGCTTGCATTAACAGGAATCACATTTAATTCAAAATGT
>MGXJ01000007.1:1696-1784 GCA_001801345.1 Gammaproteobacteria bacterium RBG_16_37_9
GCGCGGGGTGATTTTTTTGCAGTTACAGTTTTAGGACCGCCAGATAAAATAATTCCTTTAGGAGCAAACTTTTTTATTGCTGCAGAAT
>MGXJ01000007.1:2149-2256 GCA_001801345.1 Gammaproteobacteria bacterium RBG_16_37_9
AAATTTACATTCACTGCGCATAGTATCAATATCGACACAACCGGTATAACCCATACTAGCACGCAACCCACCAATAAGTTGATAAATTACTCCAGCTAAATTACCAC
>MGXJ01000007.1:2362-3098 GCA_001801345.1 Gammaproteobacteria bacterium RBG_16_37_9
TTCCATTGAACCCATACCACGATAAGTTTTATAGGGGCGGCCTTGATAATACTCTAGTTCTCCAGGCGCCTCTTCAGTGCCAGCAAATAAACTACCGATCACCGCACAACTTGCACCAGCAGCGATAGCTTTACTCACATCACCAGAATAACGAATACCACCGTCTGCTATAACTGGGATATTATAATTTTTTAAAGCTTGAGTTACATTTTGAATTGCGGTTATTTGAGGCACGCCAACTCCCGCTACAATTCTTGTGGTACAAATCGAACCAGCACCGATTCCAACTTTGATTGCATCAGCGCCTGCTTCTACTAAAGCTAATGCACCATCTGCAGTTGCTACATTACCAGCGATAACTTGGAGTGCTGGAAAATTTTGTTTAATTTTACGCACACAAGCTATAACTTTTTCTGAGTTGCCGTGCGCGGTATCGACAACTAACACATCCACTCCAGCACCCACCAAAGCCGCCACTCTCTCATCAGTATCTTTAGCAGTACCAACAGCAGCGCCAACTCTAAGTCTACCTTTATCGTCGCGGCAAGCATCGGGTTTTTCTTTAGCCCGCAAAATATCTTTTACTGTTACCATTCCTTGTAAATGAAAATCATCATCAACAATTAAAATTTTCTCTAAACGATGCGCGTGCATTAAACTTATTATTTCTGCATGAGGCGTTCCTTCTTTAACCGTGATTAATTTTTCTCGAGGTGACATTAATTTTCTTACTGGT
>MGXJ01000007.1:3509-4652 GCA_001801345.1 Gammaproteobacteria bacterium RBG_16_37_9
AAAGCTTGAGAAATTGTGTTCATTTTTATACCTCGTTGAATGTTTGTCATCCCGAGCTTGCGAGGGATGACGTGCTTTTTTTCCTTCGCACGCTTAGAATGACAATTTTTGAACCAAGCATTCTAATTCACCATCTGCCAATCTTGCTCGTACTTTATCACCAACAACAACATCTGCAATTTTTTTAACTATCTTATCATCTTTACTAATCACAGCATAACCACGCTCAAGAGTTGCAAGCGGACTCACCATATCAAGCGCTGCTCCAATTTTACCTAGCCGCTGTTGCCAATGAGTCAATTGATGCTGCATCGCTAAATGCAACCGCCGCTGGATCTCATCCAATCTCTGCATTCTTTCCGCCAGATAATATCGCGGATGACGCAGCCGATTTTTTAAATTTACCACAAATAAGTTAATTTGCTGCAACTGATTTTGCATTAAATTAATTAATCGGTGCTTTAAATTTCTTAAAGCATTAAGCCTCTCTAATACATCTGGCACTACTAATTCTGCCGCTACTGATGGTGTTGGCGCACGTACATCTGCAACAAAATCAGAAATAGTAAAATCAGTTTCGTGACCAACAGCGCTTACTATAGGAATACTGCTTGCAAAAATCGCCCGCGCTACTGTCTCTTCGTTAAATGGCCATAAATCTTCGAGAGTACCGCCGCCACGCGCCAAAATTAACACTTCACATTCTTTACGAAGATTAGCTTTTTGTAAAGAGTCAACAATTTGTGTCGATGCTTCTTTACCTTGAACTTGTACCGGATAAATAATAACCGCGGCACTTGGAAAACGCCGTTTGAGCACATTTAAAATATCGCGGATCACTGCACCTGTTGGTGAAGTGATAACTCCAATAGATTGCGGCAACTTTGGTAGTGGCTTTTTATATTTAATATCAAATAATCCTTCCGCCGCAAGTTTAGTTTTTAGTTGTAAAAATTTAGTGTGTAAAATTCCAACTCCAGCAAGTTCCATTCTTTCAACAATTAATTGATAATCACCGCGCGGTTCATATAAGCTAACATTTGCAGTTACAATTACATGCGCGCCATTTTGAGGCTGGAATTTAAGAGCGGTTTTACTATGACGAAACATTACCGCTCGAACTTGAGCAGTTTCGTCTTTAAG
>MGXJ01000007.1:5040-5182 GCA_001801345.1 Gammaproteobacteria bacterium RBG_16_37_9
AGAAACGCTACTACACCAATTTACTAAACTTTGAGCTGGTAAAATTTCAGGGACATGACAGCGCCCCGATTGTTCAGCAGCGCTAACCGCCACCCCTTGCCAATGCTGCATCCGTTTTTCCAGACGTTCATCTTTAAGCTGA
>MGXJ01000007.1:5398-5522 GCA_001801345.1 Gammaproteobacteria bacterium RBG_16_37_9
TAAAAATTATTAATGGGTCATTAACTCGCAATCGAAGTACTTGTAAAATATGCCGCGAAGCAACTGCATCTAATGCAACTTTCTGATTAGAATTTAATTTGGAAGGAACAAAAATACGTAGCAA
>MGXJ01000008.1:0-9040 GCA_001801345.1 Gammaproteobacteria bacterium RBG_16_37_9
CACTTTAGATGCCGTTTAGTAAGAGGGAGTCCATCTCATTGGGTCTACGCCCGAGGATGACAAGGTAGCCGCAAGCTTTAGCTTGCGTTTTCTGGCAGCGCAGACTAAAGCTTGCCCCGTTATGTTTCTAAACGGGGTTTGCGGCTACCACTGTTTGTCAAATATTTAACTCATTATGACAAGCATTTCACGACTAGCTGCGCAACATCTTCTTGCTTGTCATTTTCCAATATTTTTCTCGTATTTTTTAGATTCTTTATCATCTCTTCCCGGTAAGAATTATTGTTTAATATTTTTTCCATTTCTTCGGCAATTTTTTCAGCTGTAGCATCATTTTGTAATAATTCCAGCACTATTTTTTTATTGGCCAAGATATTGCATAGACCAACGTATGGAATTTTAACTAAATGTCTTGCTATTTGATATTCTAACCATGACATCTTGTAAATAATTACCAAGGGAGTTTCCGTAAGCGCAATTTCCAGGGTTGCAGTTCCGGAAGCTGAAATAATCGCATCACAAGCATGCATAACATTGTAATTTTGCCCCTTAACTATTTGAATTTCGATCGAGCTTGATTGCAAATAAGGTTGCAGGATAGTAGCAGAAATGGAAGGTGCTTGTGATAATAAAAATTGTAAGTTGGGGTTATGTTCTTTTAATATTTTTGCAGCATTTAACATGACCGGCAACAACCGCTTGATCTCGCTTAAGCGACTTCCGGGAAATAAACCAATAGTTTTGCAAGTTGGCTCTAGATTAAATGTTTGATTTATTTTTGTGAGTGATGATTTTGGAGGAACTATATCTAGCAAAGGATTGCCGACAAAAGTCACAGGAACTTGCCATTTGTTATAAAAATCAACCTCAAATGGGAATATTACTGCCATCATAGCAACGCAGTTTTTTATAATTTTTACCCGACTCTGATGCCATGCCCAAACTTTCGGGCTTATAAAATATAAAACTTTCACGCCAGCTTTTTTTGCTGCTTTAGCTAAACGTAAATTGAATCCTGGGTAATCGACGAGTATTAATAAATCTGGTTTGTCATGAAAAATAGCATTTTTCATCGAGCGAAAGGCGCGCCATATTTTTGAAAGTTTTGTGACAATCTCCAAAGCACCAAAAACGCTTAATTCATTGGCATTAACGATTGTATTAACCCCAACTTTTTGCATTGAATCTGTTCCCATGCCGTAGAACCTTATATTGGGCGCGATTTTTGTTACTGCTAGAACTAAATTAGCTGCATGCATGTCACCAGATGCTTCGCCAGCTGATATGAGAATGCGTTTGGTTAAATTATGCATGCGAATAAAGTATCATTTTTTGAAAAAAGAATATAGACAATAGCAGTAAATTTGCTATCATCAGCTACGATTATCTTAACTTAAGATTGATAAGATAATGGCCGGATCTTTAGACTAGGAACATGGTGCGCTTTTTTCGCAAGTAAAATTGAGGCGCTGGTTTTTAGAAAGGTAAATAAAACAACATTTTGAGGGGTAATAATTATATGTTTAACTTACGTAATTTGATGGTTTTTGTGGCGGTTTTTGGACTTTCTTTGGTAAGTGGTGTTTTTGCAGATGAGCCAACCAAGCCTGAAGCAGCAGCTCCTATGACTCAACCAGCTGCAGCAGAAGTAGTAAAAGAAGCAAAGGAAATGAAGGAAGAAAAGGCTGCTATGGAGAAAAAAGAAGTAAAAAAACATAAAAAAGCAAAAAAAGGTTGTGGTTGTAAAAACAAAGATTGTGGCTGTAAAAAAGCTGTAGCTGAAAAGGCTGAGAGTGAAGTAAAAGACACATCAGCAACCGAAACAGATGCATACAAGAAGTAATATTTTTATTACATCAAGTTTGACAAAAAGAGGCTTTTATAGCCTCTTTTTTTATCCCATGTTTTTTCCCTGTATAGCAATGTTTAACCCTCCTGTTATTCTTATTGAGCTTTATTTGAATTTTTTAAAATTTATTCCATCAAATTATAAACTTTAAACCTAGGAGAAAACATGTATAAATTAAGTCGTATAATTTTTTGTTGTAGTGTGGCACTTTTAATTACTGCAGCAACTGCTGAAAATGCCCTGGCTAAGGATGCAAAATCCTCAACTCCAACTGAGCCGGTAGCGATTTCGATGGAGCAAAATGCAATTGTTCCAGTAAATATTAATTTAGCTGATGCCGCAGCTTTGCAAAAAATAAAGGGGTTTGGTAAGAAGAAAGCTCAAGCCATTATTGAGTATCGTAATAAAAATGGCCAGTTTAAATTGCTAGAAGAATTATTGAAAGTAGAATGTCGCGGTATAAATAAAAAGTGGCTTGATAAAATGAGTAAATTTTTAACTATATAAATTCATGTATTAATAGGCCGGTGTTTGGCCGGCCTATCCTACATCACCAATTGAATTTTGTAATAAAGCGATAATCGATTATACTGTTTAAGTCTATATCATTTAAAGGACCACAAATGAAATACAAACTAGTTGCTGAAAATCCAGCAGAGGAACAAGCAATAGCATCTGATTTATTCCCCCAGCCCGTTATTGATACAATATCTACATTAGTGCAAACCCGGGCAATTATGGCGGCCGTTAAATTAGGGATTTTTGAAGCTATTGGGCATGATCTAAAGTTGGCCCAGGAGATCGCCAAACGCGCCAGTGTCGATACGTCTTGTCTAGTGCTGCTACTTAGAGTTTTGTGTAATGCAGGATATATTGAAATAGAAGAAAATAAATTTAAAAATAGTCAATTAACAATCAAAACTCTTCTAGCTGATAGCGCACACAATTTATCTGACTTCATTCATTTTGCTTACTTTCAATGGAATTGGATCGAGGGTATGGAAGCCGTTGTAAAGTCAGGAATTGGTTTAGACACGCATAAGACTATGCAATTACCCCAAGACTGGGAAACTTACCAAAGAGCAATGTTTGAAGCGGCTCGTATTGAAGCGGTAGAGATTGCAAGCCTAGTGCCGGTCAAAGATGCGGCGACTAAGTTACTCGATATTGGAGGCTCGCATGGTTTTTATGGCGCTACAATTTGTTTAAAGTATCCGCCAATGATTTCAGAGGTATTGGATTTACCTCAAGCAATTAATGCAGCTAAAATGATCGCTAAAGAAAATGGTTTTGATAATATTGTGTCTTATCGCGGTGGCAATGCTTTAGAAGATGAGTTGGGAAAAGATCTAGATGTTGTTTTTATGGCTAACATTGCACATCATTTTACAGAAACGCAGAATGAGGCACTTTTGAAGCGTATTTATAAAGCTATATCTTTAGATGGCACTGTGGCTATTCTTGATTTCAAGGAACCGGAACAATACGCGCAATCAGATCTTATTGGTGATACTTTAGCTCTTTTTTATCGTATTACTTCATCGGCGCAATGCTATCAAGAGTCGCATTACATTAATTGGCTTAAACAGGCGGGTTTTTCCGATATAAAAGTTCACCAAACACCATTTGGTCCTACAAAATTACTAGTTACTGGACGAAGGTTTTAAAAAAATTCTAATAGAATGCCGAGGAGAGGACTCGAACCTCCACGGAGTTTCCTCCACAAGCATCTGAAGCTTGTGTGTCTACCAATTCCACCACCCCGGCTTAGATCCTGTTCATAAACTCTACTAATCTGGCCGAAAAAAACTGATTTTCGCCACAGCTTAGCGAGTTTATGAACAGGATCTTAGTTAGAACTAATAACTACTTAAACTACTTAGATATCTGATCAAGTTTACTACAACCATATTTATCGTAAAGGTTAATCATTTGTGTGTATTGGGTTGCAGAAGCTGTGCCTATACTAGGAGTAGATGTTTTATTGAAAATAATATTTCGTTTTAGTTCAGTGCAAAGTTGCACCTCCTGAGAAGGTGGATTTGTTGCAGAGTTTAAATTTGAATGAAAACATCCAGATAAGATAGGTATTAAAAAAGATAGCAGCCAAAGTTTTTTCATTGCATTGTTCCTCAAGGTTATTTTTGCATCATTATATGCTAATAAAATTATTTGCCTAATGTTTTTTGATATTAGAATTATTGTCATCCTATGGCGCGCATTTGTCATCCTCGGGCTCACATTTGTCATCCTCGGGCGAAGACCCGAGGATCTCGACACACTATGCTAGATCCTCGTGTCAAGCACGAGGATGACACAGTAGTAGAAGGCCAGGGTCGCCTCATTAAAATTTTACGACAAACAATATTTTCAAAAATATCATTATGATAGTTTTGATCGGTAGCCGCAAGCTTTAGCTTGCGTGTTTGGATTGGCACAACACCAACGCAGGCTAAAGCCTGCGGCTACCTGATTTATGTCGATATAGTATTTTTTAATGAGGCGACCCTGCCCTGAGTAGAAGGATACGAGGATGACCGGCGATAAAAGCTCAAGAAGGCGCTATTATTATTTGATTTAAATTGATTTTTTGATTTATATCATTATACAATTCAGCAGGTGCCGAATAATGTGCTATTATTTAATATGTCAATAATGAAAGGTAAGTAAAACATGAATTTTGATAAAATCGATGTAGTGAAATGGTTAAATAGTAAAGGTCATTTTCAGGGAATATTTTGGACGATTTGCGCCAGCTTTTTTAGCAACTTAGGTGACACATCGATTAGATTACTAGGGAGTAATTTGCCAGCGATGCAAATCACTTTTTTTAGGTTGTTTTTTGGCACTTTGATTGTTTTGCCAATATTATTGTATAAGGGAAAATCTTCTTTCGCTGTAAAAAATAAATTAGGCCATTTTTTTAGGATAGTTATAGGATTTGGTGCAATAGCTTGTTGGGTTTATGGTGCAAGTCAAACTAGTTTGCCTTCTATCACCACAGTTTCTTTTGCTTGTCCGCTACTTGTTTTGCCGCTGGCGTATATCTTTTTGAGTGAAAAATCTTGTTGGCGACGAATGCTATCAGTAGGCGCTGGTTTTTTAGGAGTGATCATTATCGCTTTTTTTGAGAATGGTGGCGCCAAACAGACATCTAACGTATTGTTTTTACATCCTGGAATAATCTTCTTATTCTGTGGTGCGCTGCTATTTGCGATGAGTGATGTTATAAATAAAAAGATGCTTGCTTCAGAAAACCTCCTTTCTCTATTATTTTATTTTTATTTAGGAACAGCCGTGATTAGTTTTATACCTGCCTTATTAGTATGGAAACAAATGGGGCTTAAAGAAGTGCTTTATTTGTTAATGTCAGGTGTCGGCGGAGTATCAATATTGTATTGTATATTGAAGGCAACAAATGCAACCGAGATTTCATCAATTGCTCCGTATAAGTATGTTGAGCTGATTATTTCAATTATTGTTGGTTATCTGCTATTTAATGAAGTAATCAAAATATCCACAATCATAGGCGCAA
Organism: Gammaproteobacteria bacterium RBG_16_37_9; assembly: GCA_001801345.1. Taxonomy (GTDB): domain Bacteria; phylum Pseudomonadota; class Gammaproteobacteria; order UBA9339; family UBA9339; genus UBA9339. The sequence continues at coordinate 5,385 of MGXJ01000008.1, forward strand.
GTTTAATTATTCCAAGCGCTCTCTTAATTGGTTATTATGAAATAAAGAAGGAAAGAACAAAAACGAAGCTTGTAGAAACTTATGATTCTGGATCGTTGGATGTTATGTGATGATGGTAGTGGAACGCAAATCCGTCATTGCGAGCTGTAGGCGCGCAATGACGAACTATGGGTAATCAATTGGGCTAAACCAGCATTTTCCTACAATACAAGCGGCTACCTCTCCTCCAAAGTTATTAGAGTAGTGTTGATGTGAATCGATATAAATGTGTTACAATTGCTAAAAGATTATTAATGTATGAAGTATGAAAAAACAAATAAATGAAGATCCGTTTTTTGATAGAGAAGCCCTCAAATATGCCAATCCTATCCCAAGTCGAGAGTTTATCATTCAGCATCTTGAAAAGTTGGGATCACCAGAAAAATATTCCAGTCTAGCCAAAATATTTAACTTAAATAACAAGAAATCGCGCGAAGCTTTGCGCTTCAGACTAAATGCTATGCTTCGTGACGGGCAATTATTAACTGATCGTAAAGGTAGATATGCATTAGTTAAGCAGATGGAGATGCTGCGCGGTTATGTGATCTGTCATAAAGATGGATATGGTTTTTTAGTTCCAGATGATGGCGGCAGCGATGTGTTTTTAAATCCACGTCAAGTGCGAGGGCTTTTTCCCGGCGATCAAGTATTAGTAAGTGTGACTTCTGGCAGCAAGAAAAGTAAGCGAGAAGGCGCCGTCGTCGAAATTTTAGAACGCAGTCTTACTCATGTAGTAGGTCGTTATATTGTAGAAAAAGATGTAGCCTATATTATTCCTGCCAATAAAAATATTGCCCAAGAAATTATTATTCCTAAAGGTAAAGAAGCTGGAGCTAAAAAAGAACAGTTTGTGGTGGCTAAAATTGTTAGTTATCCCTCATCTCGCAGTAGTGCGACTGGGCAAATAGTTAAAATTTTGGGTAAAAATGTTGCGTCGGGGATCGAGATTGAAATAGCAGTGAATGCCCATGGATTACCGCATGTATGGAATGATGAAGTTTTGCAAGAATGTGCTGCAATTGAAACAAGTAGCATTAAAAATCAAAGAAGCGAGAGAAAACAATTACAGCATTTGCCATTTGTTACTATTGATGGTGAAGACGCCAAAGATTTTGATGATGCTGTTTATTGTGAGCGCCAGACAAAGGGAGGATGGATTTTATATGTAGCGATTGCTGATGTTAGTCATTATGTGGAGTTCAATACTAAGCTAGATCAAGAAGCTTCAAATCGCGGTAATTCAGTATATTTTCCTGAGTATGTGGTTCCGATGTTACCTGAAGTTTTATCCAATGAACTTTGTTCTTTAAAGCCACATGTAGATCGTTTGGTGATGGTGTGTGAGATGCATATTTCTAGCGCTGGTAAAGTTACTAATTATGAGTTTTACGAAGCTACTATAAAATCTCAAGCGCGTTTTACTTATGATGGCGTTTTAGAATTACTAGAAAATAAAACTAAAAAACCAGTTGTTCTTTTGTCCCAATTGCATGAATTACGCGACTTATATCATTCTTTATTGAAACAACGCAAGGCTCGTGGGGCTTTAGATTTTTCTAGAGTTGAGGCCAAGATAGTTTTTGACGATAAACGTAAAATTAAGTGTTTAAAACCAATCCAGCATCATTATGTGCATGGCATTATCGAAGAGTGTATGTTGGCTGCTAATGTTTGTGCTTCGATGTTTTTATTGCAAGGGAAAATTCCAGCACTTTATCGAGTGCATGAACATCCAGACGCAGAGAAGATAACCAATCTACGCTATTTTCTTAAGGGACTGGGTTTGGAGCTTAAGGGAGGGGATAAGCCGCATTCAAGTAATTACGCTGATTTATTGAAAAAAATTATAGGTCGTCCTGATGAGCATTTGGTGCAAACCGTTTTATTACGCTCCTTGAAGCAAGCAGTTTACACTTCAAAAAATACCGGTCATTTTGGTTTAGCTTATGAAACCTATGCGCACTTTACATCGCCAATAAGGCGTTATCCTGATTTAATTAATCATCGTGCAATTAAACATTTATTGCGGGGTGACAAGCTTGATAATTATTGTTATACCAAGACAGTTATGCAAACTTTTGGTAATCATTGCTCGTTAACAGAAAGGCGTGCGGATGATGCTACTCGAGATGTGGTCATGTGGTTAAAATGCGATTTTATGCGGGACAAAATTGGCAAAACTTTTGCTGGTATAATTTCTGGTGTAGTTAATTTTGGAATTTTTGTTGAACTCAAAGATATTTTTGTAGAAGGCTTGGTTCATGTTACTTCACTTAAAAACGATTATTATAAATTTGATATTTTACACCATAGGTTGGTTGGCAAACGAAGTGGTGTGGTTTATAGATTAGGTGATCCGATCAAAGTAGTGGTAACGAAGGTTGATCTGAATGAGAGAGAGATTAATTTCGAGTTGGCTTAATACCCTTTGTAAAATAAATTTATGCAAAGGGGCGCCTAAAGTGTGGGTAAAAAGTAAAATTTATTATTATTATTTTTAAATTTTGTGATAGAATGTGTAAGTTACATGGTTATACATAACTTTTTGATTTGTAATACTTTTTTATAAAGTTGATATGTCGCAATACGCAAAAGAAATAACACTGATTAATATCGAAGACGAATTAAAGCAATCCTATCTTGCTTATGCGATGAGTGTTATTGTAAGTCGAGCATTGCCTGATGTTCGTGATGGCCTTAAACCTGTTCATCGTCGAGTTTTATATGCGATGTATGAGCAAGGTAATGAATATAACAAACCCTATAAAAAATCTGCGCGTATCGTTGGTGATGTGATGGGTAAATATCATCCCCATAGCGATATTGCTATCTATGATACCATTGTGCGTATGGCGCAATCTTTTTCCTTGCGTTATCCACTAGTAGATGGCCAGGGAAATTTTGGTTCAGTTGACGGTGATGCGCCAGCAGCAATGCGCTATACCGAAATTAGATTATCAAAGATTGCCCATTTTTTATTAAATGATTTGGATAAAGAAACAGTCGATTTTGCTCCAAATTATGATGGTTCTGAATTTGCTCCCTTAGTATTACCCGCATCATTGCCCAATCTTTTGGTGAATGGTTCATCTGGAATAGCTGTAGGGATGGCAACTAACATTCCACCGCACAACTTGGGAGAAGTTATAGATGCTTGTATTGCAGTTATCGATAAACCAGAAATTGAATTATGGGACTTAATCAAAATTATTCCAGGACCTGATTTTCCCACTGCAGGTATTATTAATGGCAGAGCAGGTATCGAACAAGCTTACCGCACTGGGCGCGGCAAAATTTCTGTGCGTTCAAGGGTTACTATTGAAGATGACGAGTCATCAAACGATAAACAAGCAATTATTATCAATGAGCTACCGTATCAAGTTAATAAAGCTGCTTTGATAGTGCGTATTGCTGAATTGGTTAAGGAAAAAAAGATAGAGGGTATTACTGCTATTCGTGATGAATCTGATAAGGACGGAATGCGGGTGGTAATTGAACTACGTCGTGGCGAAGTCGCTGAAGTTATATTAAATAATTTGTTTATCGATACCCAGATGCAGGTTACTTTTGGGATTAATATAGTTGCATTAGACGGTGGTCAACCAAAAACTTTAAAT
>MGXJ01000008.1:9051-9343 GCA_001801345.1 Gammaproteobacteria bacterium RBG_16_37_9
GTTAGATGCATTTTTAAACCATAGGCGAGAGGTTGTTACTAGACGTTGTCTTTTTGAATTAAAACAAGCTCGAGAACGCGCCCATATTTTAGAAGGTTTGGGTGTAGCTATTGCAAATATCGACGAAATTATCGCGTTAATTAAAAAATCTAAAAATCCTGCAACTGCAAAGCAAGAACTGTTATCGCATGTTTGGCATACTGGGCCTGTAAAAGCAATGCTTGAGCAAACTGGCGCTGATATTTCGCGTCCAGAAGGTCTTGATAAAAAGTTTGGATTATCTAGCGATGGC
>MGXJ01000008.1:9365-21607 GCA_001801345.1 Gammaproteobacteria bacterium RBG_16_37_9
GATTTGCGTTTACACAGATTAACTGGATTAGAACAAGATAAGATATTAAATGAATACAAAGAATTGCTAGATAATATTAAAGTTTTAATTGATATTTTGGGAAATTCAAAATTATTGCTTGATGTAATACGTAAGGAGCTTTTAGAGATAAGAAACTTATTTGCCGACAAACGACGCACTGAAATTATAGAAGCACAAGAAGACTTGACTCATGAAGACTTAATTGCTTCTGAAGATGTAGTGGTAACGCTTTCACATGAAGGATATGCAAAGATTCAAGCAATCACTGATTATCAAGCGCAAAGGCGTGGTGGTAGGGGTAAAACTGCAACGGGAATTAAAGAAGAAGATTTTGTCGAGCGGCTATTTATAGCTAATACTCACGATACGATGCTTTGTTTTTCAAATCGTGGAAAGGTTTATTGGCTTAAAGTTTATTTGTTGCCACAGGGCAGTAGAACAGCTCGTGGTAAGCCTTTGGTTAATTTATTGCCGTTAGAAGAAGGGGAGCGAATAAATACTATTTTGCCAATTCGTGAATACACGGCTAATAATTATATTTTTATGGCTACTGCTTTTGGCACGGTTAAGAAAGTAGGATTAGAGCATTTTTCTAATCCGCGTTCTAACGGTATTATTGCTCTTGATTTATCTCCAGGAGATAATTTAATTGGCGCTGCTATAACCGATGGTAAGCAAGAAGTGATGCTATTTAGCGATGCTGGCAAAGCAGTTAGATTTGATGAGGGCCAGGTTAGAGCAATGGGACGCACGGCGCATGGTGTGCGTGGGATGCGTATTAAAGACGGTCAAAAAATAATTTCTCTCATTATTGTTAAGCCAGATGAAGCGATACTTATCGCTACTGAAAATGGTTATGGCAAGCGCACTGCAGTTACTGATTTTCCAAATGTTAATCGTGGAGCTCAAGGTGTTATTGCAGTTCAAGTTAGCGAGCGTAATGGTAAGGCAGTTAGCGCTATTCAAGTATGTGCAGGAAGTGAAATTATGTTGATTAGTAACCAGGGGACATTGGTTAGAATCAGAGTTGACGAGGTTTCATTAATCGGCAGAAATACTCAAGGAGTGAAATTGATTAACCTTAGTGTTGATGAAACTCTTGTTGGGGTGCAACAAGTAGAAGGAGAAGAAGAGGAAGAAGAGGTTGGTTGTGGTTGCAAGATCAAAGTATAAGTGCTACTTTAGGCACCGTTTCATGGGATTAATCCTGTCGTAGTGATAGTTGATACACCATGTTTAAGTATCAATGAAGTATTGCGGCAAATTATGGGGGGCATGTAAAAAACATGCATTTTTTAATTTTAATCTATGTTGCTTGGAACATAGTGATTTGAATGAGAGTGCTATGACAGAGAATTTTGCGCAGTTGTTTGCTGAAAGTGTAGAAGATATAAATTTTCAACCAGGTGCCATCAGAAAAGCAGAGATTATTGATATTACTCCCGATTTTGTTGTGGTGTATGCTGATAGATCAAAATCTGAAGCATATGTGCCTATTAGCGAGTTTCGCAATCAAAATAACGAACTAGAAGCCGCTATCGGTGACGTGGTTGATGTGGTTTTAGAGGCTTTTGAAAACGGCACTGGCAAAACAATTCTTTCGCGTGAAAAAGCCAAACGTATGGAGTCTTGGCAGGCACTTGAAAAAGCTTTTGAAAATAATGAAACTGTAAAAGGATTGGTAACAGAGCGAGTTCGTGGTGGTTTTACCGTTGAAATTAATAAAATACGTTCTTTTTTACCAGGATCCCTAGTTGATACTAAACCGGTGCGCGATACTTCATATATTGAAGGTAAAGAATTAGAATTTAAAATTATCAAGGTAGATAAGAAACAGAATAATATTGTGGTATCTCGTCGAGCGGCATTGATGGCTGAAAGCACACCAGAGCGAGAAGCATTGTTAAGTAGCCTAGAAGAAGGCTCAGAAGTAACTGGCGTGGTTAAAAATCTTACAGATTATGGTGCATTTATTGATCTTGGTGGTATTGATGGTCTATTACATATCACAGATATATCTTGGAAGCGCATACGTCATCCTAGTGAGTTACTAAAACTTGGGGATGAAGTTAGGGTCAAGGTTTTAAAATATGATCGTGATAAAAACCGTGTTTCACTTGGTCTAAAGCAGTTAGCAGAAGATCCTTGGTATGGCATTGGTCGTCGTTACCCTGTGGGGACAAGAGTATTTGGTCATGTTACTAATATCACCGACTACGGCTGTTTTGTTGAAATTGAGTCTGGCATCGAAGGGTTAGTGCATATGTCAGAGATTAATTGGACCAACAAAAATGTTCATCCTAGTAAAGTGGTGAGTCAAGGGCAAGAAGTTGAAGTTATGGTTCTAGAAATTGATGAAGAACGTCGACGTATTTCTTTAGGAATGAAGCAATGCAAATCAAATCCTTGGAAAGAATATTCCAATTTGCATGCTAAAGGAGAAATAATAAAAGGCACGATTAAATCAATTACTGATTTTGGAATTTTTATCGGCTTAGAAGGGGATATTGATGGATTAGTGCATCTTTCTGATATTTCTTGGAGCGATCCTGGAGAAAAGGCTATTCGTAATTATAAGAAAGGGCAAGAGATTGAAACTGTTATTTTGGCTATTGATGCTGAGCGAGAGAGAATATCTTTAGGCATTAAGCAACTAGAACAAGACATCTACGCTCAATACCTAGAAAAAAACCCTAAAGGAACTATAGTAGAAGGAATCGTCACTGAAGTTGATGCTAAGGCTGCAGTAGTCGATTTAGGAAATGACATCATAGGCAAAGTTAAAGCTCATGATGTTAGTCGTGAAAAAGTTAAAGATGCTTCTGAATTATTAAAAGTGGGCGACAGCATCGAGGCCAAAATTTTAGGGGTTGATAAAAAGAGTCATGTTGTTAATTTATCGATAAAAGAATTGCAACCTGAGCTTGGTAGTTCTAATACTCCGGCTAACACCCAATTAGGTGATTTGCTCAAAAAGCAGATTCAGCAGGAAGTTGAAGAGTAAATATAATTATATGTGGTAGCTGCAGATGGTAGCCGCAAGCTTTAGCTTGCGTTAAATCAAAACGCAGACTAAAGTCTGCGGCTACCAACCGGCGGCTACCTCTTGGGATGATATTAACTATGCGTTCACTCTCGTATTTAGTTTTATTAATTATAATGCTATTGGGATTAACGTTTGCTTCGTTAAACTCCGGCATTGTTAGCTTCAATTATTATTTGGGCACAAAAGAAATTGTGCTTTCTTTATTGCTAGTTTGTGTTTTTGGCGCTGGGATTTTTTTTGGATTGTTAGTCGCGGTTTTGCTTTGGATAAAAGCTAAAAGAGATAATATGCGTTTAAAATCCCGCCTGAAAGTTATTGAAAAAGAAGTTGAAAATTTGCGTTCAATTCCCATTAAGGGAGATTAAGGTCTCTATATAAAACCATGCTGCAACTGCTACTATTGCTTCTTCCTATAGCCGCTATTTCTGGTTGGATAACCGGTTATCGTCACCGAAAATCCACTGAGGTTGAAATTGATGGTTCTTTTATTCCGTCTGATTATTTTCTTGGGTTAAATTATTTAATCAATGAGCAGCCTGATAAAGCTGTTGATGTTTTTATCAAAATGCTAGAGGTTAATACTGATACGGTTGAGACCCATTTGGCTTTGGGTAATTTGTTTCGACGTCGCGGTGAGGTAGATCGAGCAATTCGTATCCATCAAAATTTAATCGCAAGGCCACAATTGCCACAAAAGCAGCGAATGCAGGCATTGTTTGAACTAGCACAAGATTATTTACGTGCTGGTGTTTTGGATCGTGCAGAGCGCTTATTTTTAGAGTTAATTGAACTTGGCGGTGATGTTACGGTTAGTTTAAATAATTTGATTAATATTTATCAGCAGCAAAGAGACTGGCAACAAGCCATTACTGCCGCTAAAAAAATAGAAAATTTAAGTGGCATAAGTATGAACAGCGCAATTGCGCATTATTATTGTGAATTAGCCGAACAAGCTCGAATAAATAATAACAAGGAACAGGCATATGACTATCTTAAAAATACTTTGGAGCATGATAAAAATTGTGCTAGAGCTAATATTATTTTAGGCCAGCTTTTTTTTGAATCAGGAGAGTATCAGCAGGCAATTAAAGTTTCGAAAATGGTATATGAGCAAGATGCAGAATATGTTTCAGAAGTGATTGAGCTTTTGGCGAAAAGTTATAAAAAAATTGGTTTAGAGGAAGAGTTTGTCGATTATTTAGCTATGCGCATTGCTGAAAAGCCGCGTATTTATTATATATTAGCAATGGCTGATTATTTGCAGGATAAGCAAGGTGATAAGGTTGCTATCGAATATCTTTCAAAACAGATGCCACGCTGTCTTTCCTTGCGTGGTTTAGAAAGAATGTTGGGGTTATATATAAACCAGGTTGATATAACCATGAAGGAGCAGTTATCGTTACTTAAAGAATTTACCGACAGACTTATAGAAAACAAGCCAGTATATCGTTGTGTCCATTGTGGATTTGCTGGGAAGAATATATATTGGCAATGTCCTAGTTGTAAAAGATGGAATACTGTTAAGCCTATCCATGGTTTAGAAGGCGATTAGGGGACCCTCCCTGGCTTAAACCCAAACAGCCACCAGCGCCATTACCGTTATTCCAAGTATTAATGCTATTACTTCCTCAGGTTTTTCAAATGATTTTTTATCTTCAACTATATGTTCAGTGCCTAGATATAAAAAAGTTCCAGCTGCGATAGCGCTAAAGCTTGGGCCTAGGATGTCGATTGAATTATTTATCCACGTTGAAGATGCTATAAAAATGCCCAAAGGCGTCATTAAGGAAAATCCGATTATAACTTGGCGTATAGTTTTGGCTGTCATACCAAAACGATGTAAATTGACGGATAGGGCAAAACTTTCAGAGCCTTTATGTGCAAGGACAGCAAGAAATATAGCAGCTGCTTCAAGAAAACTAATATTAATCCCAACAGCAGCACCTTCTATCAGAGAGTGGGTTGTTAGCAGTAACACCAAAAAGGTTGGCGCTATAACGTTGCTATTGGAAAAATGTATTTTGCCACATATGTATATTCCGCGCTCCATAATTAATAGCAAAATAAAGGTAGTAATACAGATTAAATATGCAAGCGGGTAGCTGCTGCATATTAAAGTGTTACAGAATTTGGTAGCTGCGTCTGGTAGCAAGTGTAACAAAGCTGTGCTTAAGAATATTCCTCTTGCAAAAGCATCGCTGACACTCAGAAGACGTGCATTATGCTTGACTATCTTCAGAGGAATAAGTCCAGTGATTAAAGTTAGGGAAAAGATGCTAACTGCAAAAACAATTTTAGATATAAATAAATACATATATTTGCTTGAAATATAACTTATAATTGATAAGCATACAAATTTTTATTTGTGTGCTTAATTTGTTATAATGAACGCCATAAAAAGCATTTTAAGTGAGTGATTATAAATGAACCTGGATTTTTTAGATTTTGAACAGCCCATTGCTGAATTATTAACTAAAATTGAAGAGCTGCGATATGTTAGCACCGATAATAAAATTAACATCAGTCAAGAGATAGCTCGTTTAGAATCTAAGAGTCGTGAACTAACTAAGTCGATTTTTTCATCGTTAACTGCAATACAAATTGTAAAATTAGCTCGTCATTCTCAGCGGCCACATACTTTAGATTACATTGAACATATTTTTACAAACTTTGAAGAGCTTTTTGGCGATCGTCATTTTGCCAAGGGCACTGCTATTATTGGAGGCACTGCTAGACTCGATGATCAAGCGGTAATGATTATAGGGCAGCAAAAAGGACGAACTACTAAAGAGAATCTTGAGCGTAATTTTGCTATGCCTAATCCAGAAGAATATCGTAAGGCATTGCGCTTAATGGAGCTTGCAGAAAAATTTCAACTACCCGTTTTTACCTTTGTAGATACGCCTGGAGCATACCCTGGTATCGGTGCTGAAGAGCGCAATCAAAGCGAGGCAATAGCACGAAATTTACTTATGATGTCAAAGTTAAGAACCCCGATTATTTGCACAGTAATTGGTGAAGGTGGTTCTGGTGGCGCTTTAGCCTTAGGTGTTGGTGATAAAGTTTTAATGTTGCAATATAGTATTTATGCAACTATTTCACCCGAAGGGTGTGCTTCAATTTTATGGCGTAGTCAAGATAAAGTAGCCGAAGCAGCTGAAACCATGCATTTAACTGCCGATAAACTTTTTAAATTAAAATTGATTGATCAAATTGTATCGGAACCCTTAGGTGGAGCTCATCGTGATTACGTTGTAATGGCGCAGAATCTCAAAAGAACTTTAGTCGATAATTTAAATCAGTTGCGTAAATTGTCTATAGAAAAGCTAATGAGTAATCGTTATGAAAAGTTGATAAATTTTGGTAGGTAATTTAAATGGTGGTAAAAATAAACCTACCAACAGCAACATACAATAAAATTTTGGATCTGTTTTCAGTCCATAAAAAAACATTTATTGCTTATAGCGGTGGTTTAGATTCACACGCATTATTGCATATAATGGCGAATCTTTGTCAGTCTAAGAAAGACGTGAAGCTAACAGCTATCCATGTTAATCATAATTTAAGCCCGAAGTCTAAGCAATGGGCTAAACATTGCCAAAAAGTTTGTAAAAATTTGGGTGTCGCATATATCACGAAAAGTATTGACGCGGATATTAAATCTGATATTCACAGTCCAGAAGAGATATTGCGAAAGTTGCGTTATGAGATTTTTGCCAAAATTCTTCCTGAAAATGGCTGCATTTTAACGGCTCATCAAGCAAATGATCAAGCGGAAACTCTACTTTTGCAGCTATTTCGTGGTGCTGGGCCAAAGGGTTTGGCAGCAATGCCAGAAAAAATAAAATTTGCGCAAGGTTTCTTAGCGCGTCCATTATTAAATTTATCGCGCGAAGAAATTTTACAATATGCACAAAAAAACAAGCTAAAATGGGTTGAAGACGAGAGCAATGTAGATACAAAATTTGATCGTAATTTAATTCGCCATAAATTAATTCCAGCAATTAAAAAAAGATGGCCAGGTATTGTTGCCACTCTCAATAGAGTAGCGAGTCATTGTGCGGAAGCGAATGAACTATTGGAAATATTAGCCAAGAAGGATTTGCAAGATATTGCGGGCAAGGATGTTCAAAATACCCTCGATATCAAATTATTTAAAAAACTAGATTTTATCCGGCAAAAGAACACATTACGTTTTTGGTTGCATAAGCTTCAGTTGCCCATGCCAAGCAATGTGAAATTAAATGAAGTTATAAGAACAGTGATAAATTCTCGTTATGATGCTATGCCGGTAGTAAAGTGGTTTGGTGTGGAAATACGGCGGTTTCGTGATCATCTATATGCAATGCCTCCTTTAACTTCGCATGATAAGAGCGTAATTTTATCTTTTTTAAAAAAAACTTTAAAGCTTCCTGCAGCTTTGGGCACGCTAAAAGTGAGTATAAAACCCGGATTTAAATTGGATCTTAAAAAAACGACTGTTTGTTTTCGCCAAGGTGGAGAGAAAATAAATTTACCCAAGCGCGGCACTCATGATCTTAAAAAACTTATGCAAGAATGGAAAATTCCAGTGTGGTTACGTGATCGTATTCCTTTGATCTATTATGATAATAAAATTATTGCAGTTGTTGGGTATTGGAGTGTTGATAGTGTGCGGTTCCAACTAATTACTTGCGAAGAAAAATCTAAAGGTTTTAGCAACACGCTCACTGCTTCGGGTGTCGGGATTATGCTTCTTGGGGACGGCTCCTGTCTCGATTCATTTACGTCCCTGTATCATACGCCCCGCGAATCATAACCCCGACACCCTCGCATTCGCTGCTTAGTTTCATGAAAAAAAGCTATTTTTTATTCCTAAAAACCCAAAATGCAGTTATTATGGACGATCATTTATTCGAGGATTCATATGAAGCAGTTAGCGCAAACAATAGTTCCCACCAGGGTAGTGGGTCCAATTAAAATTGTAAGTTCTGAGTTTACTGGTGAAGTAAAAGCTCCGCTTGCAACTTTTGAAACTCCTCTTTGGTTTTCGGTGGGTCGTGGTGCTAGAGTGGCGAAAAAATCAGGCGGCATAAAAGTTGTTATGATCCAAGATTGTATGACGCGTTCCATTTTGCTTGAAGCCCAAGATGCGGCAAGCGCGCATAAAATAGTGAATAATTTAAATGAACATCGAGCTGAATTAGAAAAAATTACCGAAAAAAGCAGCAGATTTACCAAGTTAAAAGATTGGCATGTGCAGATAGTAGCTAATTTGATTTATGTTCGATTTGCTTTTACCACTGGTGGTGCTGCCGGTCATAATATGGCTACTAAAGCAGCCCAGATGTTGCAAGAATGGATGCTTAATCAATATCCGGAATTGAAATACTTATCGATTTCTGGGAACTATTGTGTTGATAAAAAGAATTCTGCGGTTAATGGCATTTTGGGTCGCGGCAAATATGTTATTGCTGAGATTTTAATTCCTCGAGATATCTGTGAAAAGCAATTGCATACCACACCTGAAAAAATCGTCGATCTCAATATAAAAAAGAATCTTATTGGCTCTATAATATCTGGCGGGGTTAGGACGGCTAATGCCCATTTTGCTAATATGCTTTTGGCTTTTTATTTAGCTATGGGTCAGGATGCAGCCAATATAGTAGAAGGTTCGCAAGGCTTTACCCATGCTGAGGCGCGCAAAGGGGATTTATATTTTTCTGTAACTTTGCCCAATATTATTATAGGGGCAGTCGGTAGTAATAAAGACATGGATTTTGTTAAAAAGAATTTAAATTTTCTTGGTTGTTTAAAGGAAAATGATTTTGCTTATAATGCGCGTTGCCTTGCGATTATAACTGCGGCAGTGGTATTGTGTGGTGAGCTCTCATTATTGGCTGCTCTGACTACTCCAGGCGAGCTTATGCGTAGTCATATTGCGATTGAGAGAAAGAGGTAAAAAATCCTATTTTTCTCATCCCTCGTGTTAAACACGATGGCAAGCTCTCGGACGAGACCCTAGGATCTTTCCCTATGCTGTCATCCTCGGGCGAAGACCCGAGGATGACAAATGTGCGCCAGAGGATGACAGCTAAAAGAAGCCGGGGATGACAGGCAAGAGACGCCCAATAGCTTGCATTCGCGCCTGACGCGAATGATGACAGCTAAAAGAGCCCGAGGATGGTTCTCAAAGGCGTTTCGTTTTATAATATCTACCACTGCGCAAACGACAGCTTGCATCCGCCCAAGAGATGCAAGTGCAAATGATATACCACCTGCCCACCATCTTTATTGCAGTTAATCAAAATTCGATAACCAGTTTCTGCGATATTTAAATCAACAGCTAGTTTTTGTGAAACTAAAGTCATATTGGCAATTAAATCTTTGTCGTCAATCGATATGTCATTTAGGGTTGCAATATGTTTGCGAGGTATGATCAATTTATGATGAGGCGCCTTGGGATGAATATCATCAAAGGCAATGATATCCTTATCTTGATAAATAATTTTTGCTGGTAATATACCATTTGCGATATCGCAGAAAATACAACTCATGTTTATTTCCCCATTTTTTATTAATATAGCCAGTATTTTATACCATACAAGATATAAAACGATTTATTTTTGGTATTTGCCAAGATGTTATTATTATTTCAATAGACAACCCATTGATATACTTCTATAATTTATTTAACGCAAGCTAAAGCTTGCGGCTACCGGATGTAATTATATTTTAAAAAAATAAAACTGGTATATTTGATGATAGATACTACTCCAACTCACAAATCCAAAAAAGTCGCAGCTTGTATTAAAAAATTGCCGCCTTGTAACAATATTTGTCCTGCTGGTGAAGATATTCAGCTATGGATAAGCTTAGCTAAAGAAAAAAAATTTCATGAGGCGTGGCAAGTAATCATGCAAAGCAACCCATTTCCCGCGATTCATGGTCGTATTTGTTATCATTATTGCGAAACCGGATGTAATCGAATTCAGTATGATGAAACAGTAGGCATCCATTGTATTGAAAGATTTTTGGGTGATATGGCGCTTACTGAAAATTGGATTCCTCAAACTAATAAAAAGAAAACTGGGAAAAAAATTCTAATTGTTGGTGCTGGGCCCGCGGGATTATCTGCATCTTTTTATTTGCGCTTAATGGGCTATGATGTAACGATTTATGAAGCATTATCACAACCAGGAGGAACGATGTTGGTAGGTATTCCAGCATATCGTCTTCCGCGAGAGATTTTATCTGGTGAGGTTAATCGCATATTAAATATGGGAATTAAAATAGAGTATAACCATAAAGTTGAAGACGTGCTTGTTGAAAAGGAGAAAGGTGTTTTTGATGCAGTATTTTTAGCCATTGGCGCTCACTTAGGAAAAAATATGGCGTTTCCTATGGAGAACCCATGTCGAATTATTGATGCAATTGATTATTTGCATGGCGTTTCTTTTGGTAAGCCACCGCAACTTGGTTCAAGGCTGGTAATTTATGGTGGAGGTAATACTGCGATAGATGTGGCCCGAAGTGCGAAGCGTTTGGGGGTTTCTGAGATAACTGTTATTTATCATCGAACGCGCGAGAAAATGTCGGCATTTCCTAATGAAGTTGAGGAAGCTTTAGAAGAGGGGATCAAATTTATTTTTTTACGCAGTATTATGCGGCTTGACAAAAATACCCTAACTTTAAACATTAATGATATGGATGATATGGATGATATGGATGATAAGGATAGGCCTAAGAATACTGGTGAAGTTGAAAAGATAGAAACTGACACTTTGATTTTTGCACTAAGTCAAATTCCAGATTCTGAATTTTTACGTAAGATTCCACAAATGGAATTGCAGCCAAATGGAGTTGTGATGGTTGATAATTTTTTTATGACCGGATATAACGGGATTTTTGCTGGTGGTGATATGATTCCGTATGATCGTAGTGTTACAGTAGCGGTTGGCCAGGGTAGACAAGCGGCGTATTATGTTGATGCTTATTTGCACGATACGGTTTGTAGTAAATCATCTCACAGAGAATTAGCCAGTTTCGATAAATTGCATATCAGCGACGAAAAATCGCAAAAAATAAAACAGAAGGTTCTTGATATAGATACAAGAATAAAGTCTTTTGATGAGGTTTTATACAGCTGCAGTCAAGATGAGATCTTGTATGAGGCCAGTCGTTGTTTTTCTTGTGGCAATTGTTTTGGTTGTGGTAAATGTTATGCTATCTGTCCAGTTCAGGTAATTGCTCATTCAGAGTTGGATAAGAAAGTTACTAATATCGATACTGAAAATTGTATTGGATGTGCTAAGTGTTTCAAAGTTTGCCCGTGCGGCGCTTTTGTGATGCTAGATCGTCAAAATAATTAATGTTGTAGGAGATGGATATGACTGTAAATATGAAAATAATGGATGGAAATGAGGCAGTGGCTCACATTGCATATCGGGTTACCGAAATTAGCGCTATTTATCCTATTACCCCATCAACGTCTATGGGGGAATTTGCTGATCAGTGGTCATCAGAAGGAATAAAGAATATTTGGAATACAGTGCCGCAAGTCGTCCAATTACAGAGTGAAGGCGGTGCTGCTGGCACATTGCATGGTGCTTTACAATCTGGAGCTTTAGCTACAACTTATACAGCATCTCAAGGGTTATTATTGATGTTGCCTAATATGTATAAAATTTCTGCAGAGTTAACTCCAGCCGTTATCCATGTAGCTTCGCGTTCATTGGCTGCCCAGGGACTATCAATCTTTGGCGATCACAGTGATGTTATGGGAATGCGTGATACTGGTTTTGCGATGCTATCATCTGGCAGTGTGCAAGAAGCCCACGATTTAGCTTTGATTGCTCACACATCCACTTTAGAAGCGCGAGTGCCATTTGTCCATTTTTTTGAAGGGTTTCGTGTTAGTCATGAGATAAACAAAATAGAATGTATAACTGATGAACAAATACGGGCAATGATTGACGAAGACTTAGTGGTAGCGCATAGACAGCGTTCGTTAAGTCCAGAACATCCTTGTATTCGTGGGACGTCGCAAAATCCAGATGTATATTTCCAAGGACGTGAAACGGTTAATCCGTTTTATTTAAAAATTCCAACAGTTGTAGAGAAATATATGGATAGATTTGCCAAGCTTACGGGAAGGCAGTATTCGTTAATGAGTTATCATGGTGACGTGGCAGCT
>MGXJ01000008.1:21625-21801 GCA_001801345.1 Gammaproteobacteria bacterium RBG_16_37_9
ATAGGCTCTGGTGCTAAGACAGTTATTCAAGCCGTAGATAGACTTATAGCTATGGGAGAAAAGGTTGGGGTGGTGCAAGTTCATTTATATCGCCCATTTTCAATATCTCATTTTATGAAAATTTTGCCTACTACTGTTAAAGCAATTGGAGTGTTGGATCGCACCAAAGAACCAGG
>MGXJ01000008.1:21818-30704 GCA_001801345.1 Gammaproteobacteria bacterium RBG_16_37_9
TATATCAAGATGTGCTAACTGCAGTAGCTGAGACGTTTAGCGATGGGCAATTATCCTTTAAAAATGGATACCCTAAGATTGTTGGTGGGCGTTATGGCCTATCTTCAAAAGAATTTACTCCAGCCATGGCCAAAGGAGTTTTGGATTTCCTTAAACAAAACAACCCAAAGAATCACTTTACCGTTGGTATCAAAGACGACGTAACGAATACTAGCATAGATTATGATTCAAATTTTACAGCCGATGATAGCAAGCAAAAATGTTCGATTTTTTATGGTTTAGGTTCTGATGGCACAGTCGGAGCCAATAAAAATACTATAAAAATCATTGGAGAAGAAACCAATCTTTATGTTCAAGGTTATTTTGTTTATGATTCTAAAAAAGCAGGTTCAAAAACTATATCACACTTGCGTTTTTCTCAAGAAAAAATAAGTGCACCATATTTAATTACAGCTGCTGATTTTATTGGATGTCATCAATCTGGTTTTATTGAATCAGATACAATTTTGGATAATGCAACTTTAGGCGCTACTTTTTTATTAAATACTCCATTTGGACCAAATGAAATCTGGGATAATTTGCCAAAGATTGTAGCAGAAAAAATCATAGCTAAAAAAATAAAATTCTATGTTATTGATGCATATAAAGTAGCCGCGGCTACTGGTATGGGCGGCAGAATTAACACCATCATGCAAACCTGTTTTTTTGCGATTTCTGGAGTTTTACCGCGCGAAGAAGCAATTGCTAAGATAAAAGAGACGATTGTTAAAACATATAAGAAGAAAGGTGAAGAGGTAGTTAAGCAGAATTTTGCAGCAGTTGATCAAACATTAGAAAATTTATTTGCAGTTAACCCTTTTGATAAGATTTCAGCTAAAGCGCATGAATTGGCGCCGATAGTTAGCGGCAAATCTCCAGAGTTTGTGCAAAAAGTTATCGCAATGATGATGGATGATAAAGGCGATCAGTTGCCAGTAAGCGCATTTCCGGCAGATGGCACTTATCCTTGTGGAACTACGAAGTGGGAAAAGCGTAATATTTCTTCAGTAGTATCTGAGTGGAATTCAGATTTATGCGTGCAGTGTGGTCAGTGTAGTTTGATATGTCCACATGGGGTGATTCGCACTAAACATTTCCCAGCTGAGAGTTTAAATAATGCTCCAGAGAGTTTTAAAACAGCAAGGTGTTACGCAAAAGAGTTTGCTGGCGACCAATTTAGATTACAGATTTACCTTGAGGATTGCACTGGTTGCGGCTTGTGTAATGTAGTTTGTCCAGCTGTTAGTAAGGAGAAACAAGGTGTTAAGGCTATTATGCTTACGCCAAAAGCTGCACGTCTAG
Source organism: Gammaproteobacteria bacterium RBG_16_37_9 (assembly GCA_001801345.1). GTDB lineage: Bacteria > Pseudomonadota > Gammaproteobacteria > UBA9339 > UBA9339 > UBA9339. The sequence goes on from MGXJ01000008.1 coordinate 23,160, forward strand.
ATAGTGAGCGTAAAAATATTGAGTTTTTTGAAAGTTTACCATACGGTGACCGACGTGAAATCGATAATACCGTTGCACGCGGTGTTCAATATTTGCAACCATGTTTTGAGTTTTCTAGTGCCTGTGCTGGTTGTGGAGAGACACCTTATATAAAATTAATGACCCAGTTATTTGGCAACCGTATGTTGGTTGCTAACGCTACCGGTTGTTCTTCAATTTATGGTGGTAATTTACCGACTACGCCTTGGACTCTTGATGATGATGGTCGTGGGCCAGCATGGGCGAATTCTTTATTTGAAGATAATGCTGAGTTTGGTTACGGATTTAGATTATCTGAAGATAAAAAACAAGAAATGGCCATAGAGTTACTTAAGGGGCTTACAGAACAAATAGGCGCTGATCTAGTAAATGCTGTTGTGCAAGGTGTAACTGCTGGTGATGAAAAAGAAATTTTTGCACAGCGTAATCGTGTGGCAGAGCTAAAAGTAAAATTAGAACAGATTAAAGATAAAGATGCACGCGCGCAGCATTTGCTCGTATTAATAGAAAATTTGGTTAGACGCAGTGTTTGGATTGTAGGAGGAGATGGTTGGGCATATGATATTGGTTATGGTGGATTAGATCATGTGCTTGCAAGTGGTCATAATGTTAATGTTTTAGTTTTGGATACTGAAGTTTATTCTAATACTGGAGGCCAAGCTTCAAAGTCAACTCCGCGTGCTGCGATAGCGAAGTTTGCCTCTTCTGGTAAATCAGTTGCGCGAAAAGATTTAGGTATGATTACCATGACATATGGTAGCGTTTATGTAGCACAAGTAGCGATGGGAGCAAATCCAGCACAAACTATTCGCGCCATGCATGAAGCCGAAAATTATAATGGACCATCCTTGATTATTGCATATAGTAATTGCATAGCCCATGGTTATAATTTACGCAGTGGAGTTGATCAGCAAAAGTTAGCAGTTAATAGTGGTTTTTGGCCTTTATATCGCTACCATCCTGATCGTATTAAACAAGGTTTAAATCCTCTACAATTAGATTCGAAGGAAGCTACGGTTTCTGTGCGTGACTATGCGTATAATGAGCCAAGATTTAAGGCTTTGATATCGCAAAATCCAACACATGCAGAAGAGTTGATGAAACTGCTAGAGGACGATATAAAAAGACGCTGGAAGATGTATACGGGTATGGCGGCTCTGAAATGAAGGTGAAGTGAAGGTGTCAAGTCCCGACAATCGACAATGTTAATAGCAGCTAGATTAATGGTCATTGTCGATTGTCGGGATTTGACACCTTTACACGGTGATCTGTAATTTTTTTATTGCGTATAATCTTTAGCTATGCCGCTATGGATTATTACATTTTTTTTGGGCATTTGTTCCCTATTAGTTTGTCATGAACTTCCTAGTTTGTATTGGTTGTTAACTTTATTTCCTTTGTTATTTCTCTGGTTAGCGGAATTGTTGCAATGTATGAGATCCTCGGATCAAGTGTCCTCGGCCAAGGACCCGAGGAAGATTACAGATCTATATTGTCATCCTCGCGCTTCGACGCGAGGGTCTACTATATGGGCAATAGTTTGTAGACAAACAACAAAAAGAATCATATTCCATATATTAGTATTTGTTTTTGGCTTTTCTTGGGCTCTAATTTATAGCCACTGGGTTGTTACTTGGAGTTTGCCCGAAGAGTTAGAGGGCAAGAAGATATTAATCACCGGATATATCGCAGCGCCACCGATAGACAAAGCTCATCGCGTTAGTTTTGAGTTTCAAACCTCAAGTATTTCTGGAGAAAAAAAGAAGACTAGAATAAAACTTAGTTGGTATGGAGAACATCCTAAGATAAACGCAGGAGATAAGTGGCAATTGTTGGTTCGACTAAAGAGGCCGCATGGCGTTTTAAATCCAGGTGGTTTTGATTCAGAAAAACATTTGCTAGTGCACCATATCCGAGCCACCGGATACGTTTTTAATACTGAACTTAATCGGGTTTTAGCGTCCAATCTTCGTTATTATCCGCTTGCACGACTGCGTCAATATTTAATCAATAGAATGGATCAGGTTTTAACCTCAAATGAGTTGTCTTCAGTCATTATAGCTTTTGTTACAGGCGCTGAAGATAGGATTACGCAGCAGCAATGGCGGGTTATGCGTGATACCGGAACAAGTTATTTGGTTGCTATTTCCGGTCTGCATATTGGTTTAGTCGCTAGTTTAATTTTTATTTTTGTGCAGTTTTTATGGAAATTTTCTAGTCGCTTGCCTTTGCATTTACCGGCACGTGAAGCAGGGGTTATTGCTGGATTAGTTGTGGGTTTTATATATGCAGCAGTATCTGGATTTTCAATCCCAACTCAAAGAGCTTTAGTGATGTTGGTTATGTTTAGTTTTGTGATTTTATTGCGCCGCTATACCCAATCATGGAATGCGTGGTTATGGTCTTTATTTTTAGTGCTAATAATTAATCCACTAGCAGTATTAACAATAGGTTTCTGGCTTTCTTTTGTTGCTGTGGCGGCAATTATTTATGTTTCAAGCGGTCGTATTAGACAAAAAACATCTTATTTACGCAAATTTTGGCGAATGCAATTAACTGTCACTATAGCATTATTACCTTTAACACTATTATTTTTTCAACAATTTTCTTTAATTACCATAATCGCCAATATGATTGCAATGCCTGCCGTATGCTTGGTTATAGTGCCTTTAAGCTTGTTTGGTGTATTATTTTTATTGATACCGGGCAATTTTGGATGCTGGATTTTATGGTGTAGTGTGAAGCTTTTGCATATTATATGGTGGTGGCTAACATTTTTGGCCAATTTTGCAAATTGTAGCTGGTATCATCCGGTTTATAATTGGTGGATATTATTTGCGGCGAGCATTGGGGCTGTATTACTACTTGCGCCTCGTGGATTACCTGCCAAATATATTGGGTTATTGTGGCTATCACCGTTGTTTTTTTATACGCCAGATGCGCCTAAAGTAAATGATTTTTGGATTACTTTACTTGATGTAGGGCAGGGGTTAGCGGCAGTGGTGCAAACTAAAAATCATATTTTACTTTACGATACTGGCCCAAGTTTTTTTGAACAAGATGCAGGAGCAAGTATAGTTAATCCTTACCTACACACTCTGGGGATAAAAGCTATTGATACTATGGTTGTGAGCCATGGCGATGCTGATCATAGTGGTGGCGCGAGATCTATTTTAAACACATTCCCAGCTGCTAATGTTCTTACAAGTGTTCCAGAAAAATTTACTCCATATATTGCGAAGCGGTGTGCTAGTGGGCAACGCTGGCAGTGGGATGGAGTTAATTTTCAAATGTTGTTCCCACCCCAAAACTCAAAATTGCGTGGTAATAATGCCTCTTGCGTGTTAAAGATTAGCAGCGGGAAAAATGCTATTTTATTACCAGGAGATATTGAGCGTATTTCAGAGGATTTATTAACAGCAAATTATGGAATAGACTTAAAAAGCACGGTTTTAGTCGCGCCGCATCATGGTAGTGCGACTTCATCAACTGCCGCCTTAGTTAAATTAGTTGCACCACGATATGTTGTTTTTGCTACAGGATATAAGAATCGGTTTCATTTCCCAAGCAAAGAAGTTGTGGACAAATATATGAAGATTAATGCCAAGTTACTAAATACTGCCAAAACTGGGGCAATTATTTTTAAATTTAGTAACAAATCAGATATACTAAACGTAAGTTTGTATCGGGAGCAAGAGCGCCGTTTTTGGCATTATAATAAAGATTATAAATGAGCGAGTTAAAATAACATTATGGATAAAAAGTATATGACACCGTCTAACCCTTATACTAGCTGGGATGTTTATTTAAGACTTCTAAAATCTGCTGCGGCATATTGGCCTTCTTTTGTGCTTGGTATTTTTGGCACAATTTTAGCTACCGGAACTGATGCAGCCATGACCTGGGCGATTAAGCCTTTACTTGATAATTGGTCAACAGGAAAAGGACAATGGTGGTTTACTTGGCTGCCATTACTTATTATTGCAGTATTGTTTTTACGTGGCCTGGCTTATTTTCTTTCTACTTATTACCTAACGCGTGTTGGCCGTAATGTTGTTCGAGATTTTCGGCAACGTATTTTTGCACATTTGATGCATTTACCAGCTAGTTATTACGATAAGGAGACCTCGGGTAAATTATTATCAACTTTAATTTATAACACCGAACAAGTGGCAAATGCTTCTACCGAAGCCTTAATAACTGTTTTACAAGAAGGCATGCTTTTGATTTTTTTGCTTACAGTAATGGTTACGATTAGTTGGAAATTAACTCTAATGTTTATAATTACTGCACCAATTGTTGCTGTTATTGTGCGTTATACTTCAAAGAGATTGAGGCATTTGAGCACGCGGGTGCAAGGATCAATGGGTGACTTAACTCATGTGGCACAAGAGGGGATTGAAAACTACAAAGTGGTGCGAATTTTTGGTGGTGAGGAATACGAAAAAGAAAAATTTTTTGCAGTCGCTCATCAAAATCGACAACGGGAAATGAAAGTGGTTGCTACGAGCGCACTGGGGACTTCTTTAACCCAGATAATTACTTCAATTCCTATTGCTATCATTGTGTTTGTTGCAACTCGCCTTCGTATTACATTTGGTGGTTTTGGCGCTATTGTTGTGGTGATTTTGCGCTTGCTTACTCCCTTGCGTCGTCTTACTAAAATCAACACTGAAATTCAAAAAGGCGTTGCGGGGGCGCATAGTATTTTTGCTTTGCTTGACGAAAAAATGGAAGAAGATGTTGGTAGTAAAACTACGCATCGTGTCCATGGTAAAATAGAATATAAAAATGTTAGCTTTCATTATCCTGCTTCGAAAAAAACTGTTTTACACGATATTAGTTTTACAGTTGAGCCTGGTCAAAATATTGCCTTGGTCGGATCTTCTGGTGGCGGTAAATCGACATTAATAAGTTTGCTACCACGTTTTTATGACGTTATTACTGGCTCGGTTTTAATTGATGATATAAACATTAAGGAGTATAAATTGTCTGATTTGCGTAGACAATTTGCAGTAGTGTCGCAACATTTAACATTGTTTAATGATACGATCGCTCGAAATATCGCCTATGGTTCACTCCAAGAAGCCACTGAGGAAAAAATTGCAAAAGCGGCTGAAGCAGCATACATTTTGGATTATATAAAACACTTGCCTGAAGGACTGAATACTTTAATCGGTGAGAATGGTTTGTTGTTGTCAGGTGGTCAGCGTCAACGTATTGCTATTGCGCGAGCTTTATTAAAAGACGCTCCAATTTTAATTTTGGATGAAGCAACTTCAGCTCTTGATACTGAGTCGGAACGTTATATTCAAGCAGCTTTAGAAACTCTAATGAAAAAGCGAACCACTTTGGTTATTGCTCATAGGTTGTCTACGATTGAACATGCAGATAAAATTATTGTGATTGATCATGGAAAAATTATTGAAATTGGTAGTCATGAGGAGCTGTTACGTTTGAATGGGCAGTATGCTAAATTATATGCAATGCAGTTTAAGAAAAAAGGTTGATTTTGATTAAACTTTTTCCACCCAAATTTTGGTATCGTAGAAATATTATTAGCTATATATTGTTACCATTTTCTTTTGTTTATCGCATGTTTATTAGCTTACGTAGATCTTATTATAAGTATTTTTCATCTGCTAAATTTTCAGTGCCAATAGTTGTTGTAGGTAATATTACGGTTGGTGGCACTGGTAAAACACCGCTTGTCATTTATTTGATTGAGATTCTAAAAGATCATGGATATAGGCCTGGCGTTATAAGCCGAGGTTATGGCAGAAAAATCAAAATTGATTCCATAGATGTTACTTCTGAGAGTAAGGTAGAAGAAGTAGGGGATGAGGCATTGTTAATTCTACGTCATGCGAAGTGCCCTATTGTTATTGGTTCTGATAGACTTATCGCAGCGAAAAAATTACTCGAAGTTTATAATTGTAACGTTATTATCAGTGATGACGGTTTGCAGCATTATGCTTTGCCGCGTTACATTGAAATTGCAGTAGTTGATGCACAGATTGAATTTGGTAATGGATTTTGCTTGCCAGCTGGGCCATTACGAGAACCGATAAGCAGATTGCGTCAAGTTGGTTTTATTGTGAAAAATTTCAATACAGATTTACCAAGCGATAGATCTAAATATTGTGGTAGCCGCAGGCCCAGTTTAGAAACACAACGGGGTAAGCTTCAGCCTGCGCTTTCAGATAGTGTTGAGCATAGTATGGTTTTGGAGTCCACAGGCTTTCATAATTTGAAAAACTCTGCATATGTAAAAACTGCAGAAGGCTTTAAAGGGCAGGTTATTCATGCAGTGGCTGGCATCGGTAACCCCAAGAAATTCTTCCAAATTTTGCGCCAATTAGGATTAACTATAATTGAACATCCGTTTCCAGATCATCATATGTTTCGTCCAGATGATTTTCCATTTAAAAATGAAATTGTTATTATGACCGAGAAAGATGCAGTTAAATGTGATACAATAGCCAATGAAAGTTTTTGGTATATGGAGGCTAAAGCTAAACCAAGTGATAAGTTTGTTGATGTGTTGTTAAAGAGACTCAAAGAGTTCCATAGTTTTTAGTTTTAAGAGAGGTTCTTTTGAGTATTATTTAATATATTATTTGGCGGCTTTGGTTAATGATATAATAAGCTGTTTTTAAATATAGGAGATTAATATGGCAGATTTATCGAAAATTACAGGCAAATTTGATTTTCAAAAGATTGTTGATGATGTCAAATCGATGATTAGTCCGGCGCCGATTCCTGAGGCGAATAAGAACGATCCAATTGCTTATCATATGTCAGAACTTAATAAACATACAAAAAGTTTAGCTGAAAATCATGCTAATCAAGCGGATATCATCGCTAAAATAAGCAATGTATTAGATGCGCTTTACCAAGAGACAATGAAATCTCGTAAAGGCCAAGATACGCCTTCAGCGCCAATAATCCCAACATCAGCTAAATAGTTATAATTGTAATTTATAGCTAGAAGGAAAGGGGTCTATACACAAGGCTTGTCCCCTTTTTATTGATCTTTATTTCAATGGAGATTAGGAATAGAATGCACCGACTATGGATATTCAATTTATCAGATTGTATTTCTTTTTAGGGATCTTATTGGCATTAATGCTTTTTGAAGTTCTTTTTCCACGTCGCGATTTACATTATTCACGTAAAACTCGCTGGACCAATAATCTATCATTGATTTTTTTAAACTCCGCAATAATTCGTTTCGTGTTGCCAATCACATTGGCGGGAATAGCGTTATTTACTGAAGAGAGAAAAATTGGCGCCTTTAATTTATTTTCCGGCTATACGGTTATAAAAACAGTATTATCAATTATAATATTAGACTTAGCTATTTATTGGCAACATGTGTTGTTTCACAAAATTCCATTATTCTGGCTTATTCACCGTATGCACCACACAGACTTAGATATTGATGTTACAAGCGGGCTACGATTCCATCCAATTGAAATAATTATTTCAACGATTATTAAAGTT
>MGXJ01000009.1 GCA_001801345.1 Gammaproteobacteria bacterium RBG_16_37_9
GAGTTCAATTATGATGCGACTACATTTAGAAACACTGAATTAATTTATAATAACGAACTAGCTAAAGTGGTAGAGTCTTTAGGATATAATGCTATTTTAGCTGAAGGAGCGGATAAAATTTTAGGATGGCGTAGTCCAAATTACGTTTATCAACCACAAGATTGTCAACGCCTTAAATTACTGCTGCGTAATTATCGTTTAACCGATGATATTGCGTTTCGTTTTTCTGAAAGAAGTTGGTCGGAATATCCAGTTTATGCTGATAAATACGCTTATTGGTTACATACTTTACACGGCCAAGCAGACCTAATTAACTTATTTATGGATTTTGAAACATTTGGTGAGCACCAGTGGCAAGAAACTGGTATTTTTGATTTTTTACAAAATCTCCCAGATTATGTCTTGCGACACCCTGAATATACTTTTATGACACCTGCTGAAGCTAGCCAAAAACTACAACCTGTGGCATCGCTCGATGTCCATGATTTTATGTCCTGGGCTGATGTTGACAGAGATTTAACCGCTTGGCGTGGCAATAATCTACAAGAAGATGCGCTGCAGTCTGTTTATGCTTTAGCTAAAGATGTTTATGCGCTAAATAACCTTGAGTTACTTGATGTTTGGCGTTCGCTTTTAACTTCAGATCATTTTTATTATATGTGCACTAAGTATGCTGCAGATGGCGATGTGCATAAATATTTCAATCCATATCGTAATCCATATGAGGCATATATTAATTATCAAAACATAGTAAGCGATCTAACTTTAGAGTTGGCTCACAAGAAGCAACAGCAACAAATAGTGATAAAACAACATCCGAGTTTGCTAGCCGATATATGGAGATTTATTGGGCGTAAAATTGGGGTAGCATTATGAATGAAGACAATTTTTTATTTGAGACTAGTTGGGAAGTTTGCAATAAGGTTGGCGGTATTTATACCGTGCTCCAATCAAAGATTAAACAAACCACAAAAAATTTTGGAAATAATTATATTTTAATTGGCCCGTGGCATGAGCAACAAAAAGAGTTTATTGAAGCATCTTCGCCTTTTTTAGATGATATAAAAAATTCTTTGATGGCAAAAAATATTTCATGTCATGTGGGATATTGGGATATAGAGGATAAACCAAAGGTCATTTTAGTTGATTTTAAACAACGTTATAAAATTGATGCTTTACTTTACAGTCTGTGGGTTGATTTCGGTGTTGATTCTCTATCTAGTAATTATGATTATCACGAGCCTATTTTGTTCTCTACAGCTGCTGGGGAAGTAATAAGCATACTAACTGAAAACAAACTTATCCAGGATAAACAAATAATCGCACACTTTCATGAATGGATGTGTGGTGCAGGAATATTATATTTAAAAAAACATTGTGCTAAGGTTGCTACAGTATTTACCGCACATGCTACAGTTTTAGGCAGAGCACTAGCTCAAGAAAACAAGCTAACTAACAATCTTCCTGCAAACTTTGATCCTGATATTGAAGCTCGTAGGCTGAATATATTCGCCAAACATTCCATGGAAAAAGTAGCGGCTAAAGAAGCAGACTGTTTTACTACAGTTAGCGGTCTTACTGCGCAGGAATCCAGTGTTGTGCTTGGTAAATATCCTGACAAGATAGTGTGGAATGGTTTAGATATTGAGCAAGCACGTAAAAAAATTATACTAAGCGAAGTGCCACAAACACGAGCAAAGTTATTGGAGGTTGCAAGCCAAATAGTAGGAAAAAAAATAGATGCTAATGCTTTGCTATGGTTTACTTCTGGACGCTACGAACTTCACAATAAGGGCTATGATTTATTATTAAAAAGTTTAGCTCAGCTTGAAGACAGTTTAGCTGAAAATACACCGCCCATAGTAATGTTTTTTCTCGTCGCAGTTAATTTACATAGCAAGCAAGACAGTTTATTGGGAGCAAGCTCGGCAGACTATCCAGAACAAAAAGATGCTATTGGTCTAGCTACCCACAAAATTTATAATCCAAGCACTAATAGCATTATCAAATTATGTAATGAACTTAATCTAAAGAAACCAGAACGCAAAGTGCATGTGATTTTTTCAGATGCTTATTTATACGGCAATGATGGAGTATTTGATTTGTCTTATGAACAGATATTAGCTAGTTGTGATTTAACTATTTTCCCTTCTTTTTACGAACCCTGGGGTTATACCCCATTAGAAAGCATAGCTTATTCTGTCCCAACAATCACTACTGATTTATCCGGTTTTGGTTGTTGGGTTAGCAACAATGTCAAGCAAGATTTTTCTGAAGCAATTTTTGTATTAAAACGCAAACAGCTAGATGAATTAAAAATTATTGCTGATTTAAATGACTTTTTGCTTAAGGTAATCAAGAAAAGTTCTGACGAGTCATATGTTGTTAATACACGCGAGAAGTCTTTACAAATTGCTTATTTAGCCGATTGGAAATTGTTCTACCAAGATTATTTAGAAACCTACATGCAGGCGATTAAGTTCAATAAATTATCCAGGGTAACGCTTGATATTACTGATTTGGATAATCAGCTTATCACTTGTATCAATGAACCAGCGGTTACTTCACCACGACTTCGTTCATTTCAGTATGAATGTATTTTACCCAAAAAATTATCTGGATTGCGAGAATTGGCTTATAACTTCTGGTGGGCGTGGCATAATGAAGCCAAGGAGTTATTTCAAAAAATTGACCCCGTGCTGTGGGAAGAAACACGGCACAATCCTGTATATTTCTTAAATTTAGTTTCATCACAAAACTTACAACGCGCATCAGTAAATGAAGAATATATATGGTTATATAACCATGTCATGTCTACTTTTAATAACTATATTCAAACCAATCATGATGTAATTAAACTTTATGATACTAAAGCAATAAGCTCGTCGCACCCCATCGCTTATTTCTGTATGGAATATGGCATTGATGAATGCTTGCCAATTTATTCTGGTGGTTTGGGTATCCTTGCTGGTGATTATCTAAAAGCGATATCAGATTTACATGTGCCAATGGTAGCTGTTGGATTATTTTATAAACAAGGTTATTTTTTCCAAAGAATCGATACTAAAGGTGAGCAAGAGGCTTTGTATGAAGCGTGGGACACCAATCAAATTCCCATGAGACCAGTTAATGATGCTAAAGGCAAAGCAGTTATAACTAGCGTTGAAATCTTAAGCAGAACAATATACATCAAAGCCTGGGAAATAAAAGTAGGTAATGTAAACTTATATTTGCTTGATACTGATGTGCCAGAAAACATAAAAGAAGATCGTGAAATAACCAATAGCTTATATGGGGGATCACGTGAAATTCGTTTGATGCAGGAAATCATCTTAGGTATCGGTGGCACAAGATTTCTAGTGGATAAACTTAATATTAAACCGTCTATATATCATCTTAACGAGGGTCATTCAGCATTTTTATTGTTAGAGCGTATCAGAGATTTGTATCATCAAGGTTTTTCTTTTGAAGAGGCCTCTGAAATAGTAAGAAGCACTTCTGTTTTTACCACTCATACTCCAGTGGCTGCTGGGAATGAAACTTTTTCTAAACAGGTGATAAAAAAATATTTAGAAAATTATGCGGTTTCTCGTTTGGGCATTTCATTTAACAAATTATTTGACTTAGCAAGTGACTCTAATCTCAAAGAAGAACTTTTTTCGATGACCGCTTTAGCCTTACGTTTAACTTTAAGCGCTAATGCTGTTTCTCGACTACATGGCAAAGTAGCGCGATCGATGTGGCAGTCGGTGTGGCCAGGATTACTTGAAACTGAAGTGCCAATAGAAACTGTTACTAATGGCGTCCATTTGATGACTTGGTTAGGCGATCAAATGAAATTGTTATACGAGGATTATCTACCGACCCAGTGGCAGCAACAACAATATGAAAAATCGATTTGGGAAAAAATTTATTCTGTTGCTGATAGAGAAATATGGAAAGCTCACCAGGCACAAAAAGAAAAATTACTTGCGGTTGTGCGGCAATTATTCGTTTCACAATACACATTACGCAATGAAAACAAAAAATTGATCGATGCTTCATTAAAATGTTTAACTGATACATCTTTGATTATTGGGTTGTCTCGACGCTTTACCGCATATAAACGCAATAATTTATTTTTGCTTAATATTGAGCGTTTAGCACGTATTTTAACCAACGAGAAGCGTCCTGTGGTGATTTTGATGGCTGGTAAGGCACACCCTGCTGATAGCGTGGGTATAGATTTAATTCGTGAAATATTTGAGGCATTACGTCAAGACATATTTCAGGGGCATATTATTTTTCTTGAAGAATATAATGTTGGTTTAGCTAAATTGTTAGTGCAAGGTGTTGATGTTTGGTTGAATACCCCAATTTTGGGACGAGAAGCTTGTGGCACTAGCGGCATGAAAGTTGGTATCAATGGTGGCTTGAATTTTTCTACTAAAGATGGTTGGTGGGAAGAGGCTTATAATGATGGGGTTGGTTGGCAAATTGAGAGCCTAACTAGTATAAATGATATTGATAGACGCGATAACATGGAAAATTTGTATCTGTTAGAAGCTCTAGAATCTAAAATTATACCGTTATATTATAAAAATAATCGTTTTGGATTTAACCCTGAGTGGGTAGCAAAAATGAAAGCATCTATAGCTTTAATTGCTTGTAATTATAACGCTTCTCGAATGGCTCGTGATTATGTTAATAATTTATATAGCCCGGCGGTGTTACGTAATGAACAATTAATGAGAAATGAGTGCGCAGATCTAAAAACAATGATTGCATGGCAGCAAATGATTGCTGAACGATTTAATACAGTGAAGATTAAAGCGATTTTTATCAATGGAGTTAAGAACGGCAAAATAACATCTAATGGTTTATTGCGAATTAAATTATTATTGTATGTTGGCAAAATGACTGTTAATGAATTAAGAGTAGAGTTTGTGTTAATAAAAAACGGCTCTCACCAATTAGCGCCTGAACCAACCATCATCAATTTACACTGCATTGAATCCGATTCTCGAGAAACCGGGGCATTGAATTACATATCTGAATATCAACTTGATAACACAGGATTTTACACATATGGCATACGAGTTATGCCATACAATAATATGTTATTTCGGCAACAGGATGCTAAGGTGGTGTATTGGGGATGAAAATCAGTATTAGTAGGTATATGCCAACTATTGTAGCAGCAGTTGTCATGACGTTTTTTACAGTTTATATGTTTTATCCTGGCATTATTAATGCCGATTCAGCTAATCAGTTATCGCAAGCACGATTATTTAAATTCGCTGATTGGCACCCTCCAATTATGAGTTTTTTGTGGTTTTTGTTGAATCATATTCATGATGGCGCTCCAGTAATGTTGGTTTTTCATAATCTAGTATTTTGGTTTGCCTTATCTTTATTGGCTTTTTGGATTTCTCCACATTCAAATTTATATAGAATCTTATTTTTAATAGTTTTTGGGTTTTTCCCAACTGTGCTTGCTCAACTTGGAACAGTTTTTAAAGATACTGCAATGTCGTTTAGTTTATTTTTGGCTAGCGTTTTATTTTTATATGCTGGACGCGCCACCATTAAAATTAAGCTGGTAATATTCTTAGTCATTGCAATAATTTTTTTATTTTATGGTTTTGCCGTAAGATTAAATTCAACTCCGGCAGTGATTGTGCTGTGTTTGTGGTTTGGTGATATTGTAAGTAAAAAAAAGTTTTTTAAAAGTATCCTTATTGGCGTAGCGTTATTCGTTTTGCTATTTGTGGGTAAGCAAATAATAACTACAAAAGTTCTGCATCCTGTAAAGACCTATCCCTTCCAACAAGTTCAACTCCATGATCTTACAGCAATTTCCTTGGCCCAAAAGCAGCCTATATTCCCTGGATATATTATACGATCACCAAATTTTAATATGGAGAAATTGCAAAGTTCCTATACCGCAGCCAATGTTGGAGAATTAATTTTTAGTAACAATAGCGTTATTTTACTTACTAATGATAAAGATTATATCCAAAATCTTAATAAAGTATGGTGGCACAATATCCGACAATACCCTTGGGATTATTTAAAACACCGTTTAAATGTTTTTACTTATATGATTTCCAGTTGCGTGGCATTTTGGGATGATGTATGCCGTGTCTCGCTTTATAACTTTCAACCTGGATTTATTTACAATTTATATTGTAAGTTATCTCTAGATGGACCACTAAAATTTTTGTTTCATAGCTGGGTTTATATTATCAATAGCGTCGTTATAGCTGTGGTTGCTATTAGACTGCGTCAAAAACTTCCTGATTTTAATGCTATGATATATTTAATTTCAAGCGGCATATTATATGTCATTGGCTCGTTTTTTTATGCCCCTTCCTGCGAGTTTCGTTATGTTTATTGGGAGGTATTAGCTTCTCTATTTGCTTTGTCGTTGTTTGTAAAGGATGTCATCCTGTGTCCTGGACAGAGCGGAGATCCTCGGGTCAAACCCGAGGATGACAAAATCATCCGGCCCGAGGATGACAAAATCACCCAGGCCGAGGATGACAGATAAGATTTATGCAAACACGCACAAACAATTTCTCTTATCTAATGCTATTAACCACAGCTTTTTTTGTGTGGCAACTTTTGTATCTTGGTAACAGAAGCAACTTTCATGATTCGATTATAAGTGTATTTATTTTTACTAAAGGTGGGGTTAAGTTGCCCTGGCCTATTTTTATCACAATCGTGATTAATTATTTTTTACTGTTT
>MGXJ01000010.1:0-1955 GCA_001801345.1 Gammaproteobacteria bacterium RBG_16_37_9
GCTGGGGCCGGGGCCAGGGCTGGAGCTGGAGCTGGAGCTGGGGCTGGAGCTGGACCACCTAGAGCTGCTGGTGGTGGTGGTGGCGGTGGTGGCGGAACCACAGCTGGAGCTGGACCACCTAGAACTGCTGCTGGAGCTGGAGCTGGAGCTGGAGCTAGAACTGGAGCTAGAACTGGAGCTGGAGCTGGACCACCCGGAACTGCTGGTGGTGGCGGAACCACAGCTAGAGCTGGAGCTGGGGCCAATAATCCTTGCGCTTGCGCTCTTCTTAATGCATTATTAGCAATCACCGAAATTGTAGGTTTAACATCAGACACCTTTACAGAATAAACTTTGCCTGTAAAAGGTGACTTAACTTCGATCACATTACTTGAACTAATCTTTTCACAGTGAGGACCAACATTGTCAAATGCATGGTCTCCACAATTAAATTTAGGAATAACTTTATGAACTAGTGGATCTGAAGTGGCGGCAACCAAACCAGGCGGGGCATCAGCTTCTACTATATTATATATTTCACCATTTTCTTTATAAGGCGCCGTCTGTATAACAGGGGCTTCTGCCGCAACAATATCTACGTCGCGACGCACAAGATCAACCATGTGGCGCGCTACGCCTTGTAATGCAGAGTCATTTTTTGCAGACAATCCTAATCTGGCGTTTAAGCTTATATACCAAGTTGTGCCTCTTGGCTTATCGTTTTGCACTCCAGATTCAAAACCAATTTTATCGAATATTCCTAATATTCTCTTACCGTTATTCAAAGAAAAATCATAAGATAATCTTGCTTTTGGACCTAAAACAGTGCGGGCATCTTTGGCACCAAAATAATATCCGCCAACATAACCGACTAACCCCTTAACAAATTCATAACCAACTTCAGCATCAACACCAGGTAATGCTTTTTCGTATCTTTGATTATTTATAAACCATATATTTTTAAAAGCGCCGTTTTTGCGAATTTCCTCAATTTCTGTGGCGCCTCCAAATCTTGTGGTTTCTCCAATTGGCTTATAAACGTTGGCACCAATAAACCAATTGTGATTCCAATACTCGCCACCTAATGTCAACTGATTAAAATAATTACCAAGTCCTGAACGTCTGCGGTCAAATGCACCATAAATTCCATATAAACGCTGTTCTTCTGGATTTAAATAACGATATCCGACATGGATATTACCTTCAAAAACTCCTCCTGTGCGATCATAAAATCTTGCGTCAGTAAAAAATAATTGATTGTGGGTTTGCCAAATAGGGATGAATAAATCTCCACCACCACCTAGATCAGCGTCTCCTACATGAAAAAAGCGGATACCACCGACTTGAACGTAAGGTAAATAATCTTTTTGATTTTTTTTAGTTGCGGATCTATCTCTATCTTCTTCGCTTTTGGTTGTCGTAATTAATTCATTAGCGGTTTCGCTTTCATTAATCTTTACTTTCTTTTTAGTATTAGTTGAATCTAGAGAACCGGCGTTGCCCTTAAGTGACATCATCATTAGCAAAACAAGTATTAATAGTTTAGTTTTTCTCAGTTTCATATTTTATCTCCTAAAAAATCTTCTTCCAATTCATATATACCATTGAAACATTAAAAAGTTTCTAAATACTTCAAAAAATATTTATTTTATACAGACCTTTCCGTGGGATAAAACGCGAAGAATGAAAAACTATGATGCTTAATTCAATGTTGGTTGCAATTTAAACTTCATAAAATACCCTTATGCCTATATTCTACTATACCTTATTACTTTTTTGTCAACTAATTATTCTTTCTAGGTGTTTTTTATTGGGCTTGAAATTAAATATTCGATATATTTAATATTATCTTAAGCCTGGCTCGGATAATTATGGTTGTTACAACTGTGGATATATTGAGGAGATGGGCAAACAATTATTATCTTAAATTGTTTCTGGATTGCCGCGCTCAGCAAAAGCAAAAACGCCTCGCTCGC
>MGXJ01000010.1:2022-6395 GCA_001801345.1 Gammaproteobacteria bacterium RBG_16_37_9
GTGATGATGGAGTTAAATATATTTCTTCCGAAGGAATCCATACCACCTTACCATCACGCCCTTCGCAAACAGGATTGCCAGCTTGTTTGTGTTTTAGTAGGGCGCTGCGTATCCCTTTTTGAAGAATTTGCGCCACTTTTTCTGGATCATTCAACATTTTCTGAATATAGTCCTCTGGATCTTTATATTGCATCATGGGTTATAGCCCTCCAAAATCTTCTGCCAAATATTGTTTAGTTTAAGATGTTTTATTGATTCTAAGAATTGCGTTAATTGCATTTTCGCTTAACCTATTAAGATTTTCTAGCGCTTTATCATAGGACGGTGGATTTTGTTCAAAAACCATATCATCAATGAACTGCTCCCAGTTTTGTCGCCACTCCTTGGACTCCAAAATCTTCAAAGCTTGGTTAATTTCTCTGTGGGGATTGCTAGTATACTGAACATTATGTGTTTTAAATTTATCCATTTCTTCAGGGAGAATTTTGGCGATTAGCGCAGTAAATTCCTTCTCCAACTTACCAGCTTCGTTAATTTTATATAAATCATAAATATGTCTGACAAGTGATGGATCATTGTAATGTTGGCGATACTGGATAGTAGAAATGCGCCTGGTCAACCCCACCAGCTTTTCAGCAGCTGTTTCACTGATCGAAACGCAGGCTATACTTTTTTGTGGGTGTTTAATAACAGCACCCAAAGTATTTTTTATTAACGTTGTTATTGGCAAATCTATAGTTGGCATTTTTGTATCGCCCAAGGAAAAATCTACTGCTAAAAACGGTTTTAACGCGGAAAATTTTTGTGCATAAATTGATGGATAATCCAATCTTATGTTTATAAGATGTCCTTCATCTCGAGTTTTTATTGTTGAATCGTCTGTGGTAAAACCTGCCTGTTTTAAATTTATTTTAATTACTTGTCTAAAATCTTTTAATTCATTGCGCGCTTTAGTTCTGCTAAGTTCAATCGATGATTTCTTTTCTATTCTAAAATCACAATCTTCAGACATACGGGGTATTATTTTATGCGCTTTAGCAAGGCATGTTCCCCCTTGAAACACTAAGCGATAACTTTCATGCTCTACTTGGCTCATAACATGAATAATCTTAGTTACGTATATGTCTTTTTCAACAGCGATAGAATCTATACCGAGCTTTTTAGCCACAGCATCAATTTATTTGAATAGCGTCTCCTTATCATCTAGCATAGATATTATTTTCATACCTCAAGGATAAGTTACCAAAAGAAAATTCTCGTCTACAACGTGATTTTAATCTCACGCTTGGGTGAACAGGTATCTGGGTAGTTTTGCCTTCGTTATAGTTCTTTTGCGCTGCAGTTAAATCCCATTCAACACTCAACCGATTCAATGCTTCTTTAGCAACTATACTAAAAGACGTTTTTAAAACTGTTTCTCCAATGTATTCTGATAGTTCTGCTTTAGCATAGATACCGAAAGATATTTTTGCTAGTCTCCCCTCTTTAAGAAAAATATTTAATACGCGACTAATTTGTCTGTAACTGCCTAGATTTTCAAAATCTGAATGCAAAACTACGTTACCGGGAATATTTTTTATCCGATTTAATATTTTATATTTTAAGCTATTTTCGTATGTAGTTTTCATTGTTTAACATAATGCCAAATTAGGACATTTAAATTGTATTATAATTTCATCCTAAACTCAACCAACAAATTAGAGTATATATTTTTATTCGAAATTGTCTCTGGATCACCGTGCCAAAGAGGTAGCCGCAAGCTTTGATTTAACGCAAGCCCGGGATGACATGCGCTTATAATTTATAAACCCTCACTCATGCAACTTGAGCCATTTGCTTTCCAAAATTTTTATTTTTTCTTCAAGAAGCGCGCTCTTCTTTAAGCTATTTTCTAATTCTAGTCTATTTTCACGTTGATATATTTCAGTTCCAGATAGCAACACTGCTAATTGCTCTTTTTCAGCATGCAGCTTGGTGATTTCCATTTCTAATAAATGGGTCTCTTTTGCGTTAACTTTAGATTTATTTTTATTATCGCAGGACACGGCAACATCTTTTATATTTTCTTTTTTCAAATCAATTTCAACAAACTGCTGTTTTCTTACATCCAACAACCATTTCTGATAATCATCTAAATCACCATCAAACTTGGTTACCTTACCCTCATTAACTAGATAAAACTCATCAACTGTGGCTTTCAAGAGATAACGATCGTGGGCCACTAACACTAACGCTCCCTCATAATCTTGCAAAGCATAAGTTAAGGCAGCTCTCATTTCTAAATCTAAATGATTTGTCGGCTCATCTAATAAAAGTAAATTTGGTTTTTGCCAAATTAACATTGCTAAAACTAAACGTGCTTTTTCACCACCAGAAAAGTCTGTAATTGGACGAAAAACTACATCTCCTTGAAAGCCAAATCCACCAAGAAAAGTACGAACCTGCTGCTCACGTGTGCTTGGATCAATTTCAAGAATATGCGCTAAAGGCGAGGACTGCATATCAAGCTGGTCGATTTGATGCTGAGCAAAATAACCTATTTTTAAATCTTTATTAAAAAAAATACTTCCTGCGCTTGCTTGCAAAACTCCAGCTAGGGTTTTCATGAACGTTGATTTACCTGCTCCATTGATTCCCAAAATCCCGATCGAATCTTGTGGGTTCAAACTAAAACTTATTCCATTTAAAACTTTGTGCGCGCCATAAGAGATTTCAGCTTTATCTATAGATACTAAAGGAGCACCACAAGTTTTTGGTTTATAAAACTTAAAAGAAAATGGTGAATCGATTTGAGTGATGCTAACTTTTTCCATCCTTTCTATCATCTTCATGCGACTTTGCGCTTGGCGCGCTTTGCTAGCTTTGGCCCGAAAACGTTCAATATATTTGTTTAGATGTTCTATCTTTGCTTGTTGTTTTTCGTAAAGACTGCGCTCTTGAGCTAGCTTCTCTGCTTTTTGTCTTTCAAAACTTGAATAATTTCCGGTATAAGTTTCGAATTTGAGGTTACCAATATAGATGATTTTTTGCGCAACGTTATCTAAAAAATCTCGATCGTGTGAAATAAGCACTAAAGTTCCGTCATAGTTTTGCAACCAACGTTCTAGCCAAACAATAGCATCCATATCTAAATAATTTGTTGGTTCATCAAGCAATAAAAGATCAGCGCGGCTCATCAACACTTGTGCTAAATTTAAACGCATTCGCCAACCGCCAGAAAAAGCATTCACGGCTTTTTGCTGTTCATCTATTCTAAACCCCAAACCAACAAGTAACTTAGCAGCTCTAGATTCTAGCGTATAACCACCAACTTCATACAAACGATTATGCAATTCCATAACCAAATGACCATCATGGTTTTCTTCGGCTTTTTTTAGTTGTTGCATTAATGCTGCTAACTCTACATCGCCATCCATCACATATTGCAAAGCTGATATTGTTGTGTTTGGCACTTCTTGGGCCAAATAAGCGATGCGGATATTTGATTGCACATAAACATCACCGCCATCAGGTGATATTTTTTGTAACAACAAAGAAAATAAACTGGATTTACCGCTACCATTTACGCCTATGATACCTACTTTTTGTTTGGCAAAAATTGCAGCCGAAGCTTGATCAAACAGTAGTTTTTTACCACGTTGGAGTGTAATGGCTTGAAGTGTGATCATAGTTGTTCTGGATTTTTTCGCCCTTCGTGTCAAGCACGAAGGCAAGCTCTCGCGCTCTTTTTAACTGTCATTCTCGGACAAGCGAAGCGCAGATCCGAGAAACTCAATAGATCCTCGGGTCAAGCCCGAGGATGACAAATAAAAAGCCCGAGGATAACATCTTAATCCAAGGATGGCACTTACAAGAATTATGCAGGGATTTATGTGCAGAAACAATATTTACATATAAATTCATACTAATAGCTCTTGATTTTATTTATCTAACCGCATAATGTATCTATTTTTACACTATTATTCAGGAGATTTTTATGAGCACTATTTCTACTAACGAGTTCAAAGGCGGAGTAAAAGTAATTCTAGACGGGGACCCATGCAATATTTTAGAAAACGAATATGTTAAACCAGGCAAAGGTCAAGCTTTTAACCGCGTTAAACTTCGCAATCTTAAAACTGGACGAGTTTTGGAAAAAACCTTTAAATCAGGTGATACCTTAGAAGCCGCTGATGCCCAAGATATCGAACTACAATATCTTTATAATGATGGCGAAATGTGGCACTTTATGTCGCCAGCAAGCTACGAACAATATACCATCAGCAAAGATACTATCGGCAATACCTCCAAGTGGCTAAAAGAACAAGATGTTTGCATAGTTACGCTATGGAACAATAACGCTATCGATGTAACTCCTCCGATTTTTGTGACTC
>MGXJ01000011.1:0-6290 GCA_001801345.1 Gammaproteobacteria bacterium RBG_16_37_9
ATTGCTGACGAGTGAAAAGATGGATATTAATATAAAAGGAGCAAAAGGCAAAACGGTTTTTGATATTACAACGTCTGAAATAATAAAAAAACTACTAAAAAATAGGTAGAAACATATCAGGTAATATCAAATTGGATAAAAATACAGTTGCTGTAGGTGATTTCACTACTAGAAGTAGTATTACAAGCATTGCATAGATATTCCCATATAAAAATCTCAATTAAATCCAAGAATTAGCGCCTTTGTAATGCAACTGCAGTTACTAGAAAAGAAGGGTTTTGGAATTGGCTGCTGCTCTTGATTTGACTAACTTCTTGAAACACAATCAAAAATACCAATAAATAGTTGCCAAAAAATTGAAGAGTGATTTTAGTGATGTTATTATAGTCAGTGAGAGGGAATGTGTTAGGGGGTTAGAATAGGGATAGAATGGATTTTTATAATTGTGGTTGACTTGATAAAATTGTTTGGCAACAAAAAGAATTATTTTTATTAGAAAAATTTTAAAAAAGAGGTGAAATCATGAAAAACATATCTCGAATATTTTATTCTGTAATTATTGCAACTGTTGTAATGATTGTTTTTATCTCAGCCAGTTATGCTGAAACAGTGACTAGTGATGAAGAAACGCTTGATTGTTGTAAAGATAGTCCGTATCACCCGACAACGTTTACAGTAGCTCCAATGGCAGATACTCAGCTAAGTGTTAAAGTAAAAGGCATAAAAGTAACAAATCCAGATGAGAGTATAGAGTGGATTACTATTCTTCATAGTGATCCAGAATATAAAGCATGGTTTCGTGCTTTGGTATTAGATAGGACAATCCCAAAAGAGAAAAAAATGGCTTTAGATGGAATGACAGTAACTGATGTACATATTACCGCTACATGCTCAAGTTCTACAAAGAGTGTTGATTTGTGGCCATCGGATAGAGGAAGAATTCCGCATACTTGCAAAAAGGGCGACGGTCTTGTGGTTGAGCTTTACGATCCATCATGTGATAAAGATCCAGACAAACAGGGAGTCATTATTGTGACGAAAAAGAAAGATACTGCTGATGATGGAGCAGCCACTATATTTTAAAAAACATTTTAATCAATAACATGTTCTGGTTGTCTTTTTAAAGGAGCAGTAATATGGTGTCAATGGGATTGTTATTCAAATCGAATGGTTTTAGAAAGAAACTAAAAGAGTTGATTTCTTATCTTAATAAAATTGAGATAAAAACTCCGAAAATCTCTCAAATTGGGGAGACGATGGGTTTAAATCTTGATCAATTTGAAAAGGAACTGTTAGACATTTTCAAGGATCCCCAATTAGCAGATAAAGAAAAGCTTAATGCAGTTAAAAGCATATTAAAAAAATTAAAGAGTATTGAGATAACTCTTTATAAAAAAATGTTGTTAGCATTAGCCTCTGTTATTAAAAACCAACAAGAAAAGGATCTGGCAGATCAGAGAAAAGACTTATGTAAAAAGCTAAAAGAGTTGAGGGAAGGGTTAGAAAAATCCTTTAAACAATTGATGGAGCAGATTGAGAATACGATTCGTAATTTGAATGAGCAGTTAAAAGGCCTAGACGTCAAAATAACAATATGTAATTCTGAAATTGAAAAAATAAACCAAGAGATTGCAGCCACAAAAACTCATATTCAACAAGTTCCGTATAAATTTATCGATAAATTTATAGCTTTTTGTGAAAGAAATAATATACCGATTACCCAAGAAAAGTCCCAAGAAATTTTCCATGCCTGTATCGAAGAAGTAGCCTCTAGACAGCAAGGCGCAGGTAAAATTGAAATTAGAGATTTTGCAGAACATGCTAAAGAGGTAGTGGCTTTGGCTGAAACTAAGTTACTTGATTATGCCAAAGAAATTATTGTAGAAAAAGCAAAGAAAGAGTTAAAAGAGTTAGAAGAGTCAGAAGGATTAGTAAAAGCCGGAGCAGAACCATCTTCTGCGTTAGAACAAAAGAAAAAAGAGTTAGAAACCGCAGAAGAAAAAATAGCACTGCTTAAGCAAGAAGTGAAAAAACTTAGAGAAGCTGCCTTTAGTGATCTCGATGCTGATTTAGACAAATTAGAAGAACTTGATCGGCAAAAAGAAGCCAAACAGCAAGAACTAAAAAGTTTAGTGACAGAGCGTAAGGAAATAAAGGAGCAGTTAAAACAACAAACAGCAGCATTAGAAAAAATGCAAGGGCTTCATGAGACTGTAAGTTTAAGTAGCGAAGAGGCCAAATTATTATCTGGCAAACAAACTCCTGAAGAAGTAAAAAAAGCACTCCCTAAAAATCAAAAACAATCTGACAACACTGCTTCTTCTAAACTATCTGAAGATCACGCTTCTAATGCGCAAGAATCTGAAGACGACGACACTAAGTTAAGAATGCGTTAATTTAAGAAAACGGTAGAAGTAAAAAGGTGGGCAAAGCATAAAATTTTAATTTTCGGGGAGATTATGCGAAGTTTGTGGTTATATGCCAGATGGTTAGGTTACAAACACAACCAAAAGCGGGTTTTTCAGTAAATTCAGGCGACATCCACTAAAATTAATGAAGAGGTGTAGGAGTACTTTTGGTATTAATGGTAAATCGCTACCGGCATTGGATTCTAAAAAATATCTGCAAGAATGGATAGATTATAACAGCCGTCAATATGGGGATTTTAGTAATGATTTATGTCCTAAAATTGAAGATAAGATCAGAGAGTATTTAGAAAGCCAAGAGGACAAATTCAGCTATAAAAAAGAAACTAGAGAAATCGCGGAATTTATACCTGTTAATCAGGAAACTTTAGACATTCCAACTGAAGTTGCAGCAAGACGTGACCTTGTAGTGGAAAATGAGCATCGTCAGGAAAATGTATTGATACGTCTTAAAAAATATAGAAATGATAATCTAGATAGTGATATAAAATTACTTGAAAAGGAAATAAAAAAAGTGAAAATCTGGGCTGTAAAATCTTAGTGTAAACGTCTATAGTCAGGCGGTATGTAAATGTTTAGTTTAAAAAACTAACCTTACTTTGTTGACAATAGGGCGTGTCATCAATAGAGGTGTTGGATGTGCTAGTGGGCAAATTAGTAGTATTGCAGTAGAGCTAACCAGAAGATAATACAACAATAAATCTACTATCGGAATCTGATAATATGCGCAAAAAAAGTCAAAAAAACGAAAAAAAATCATGTGTGTCAATAGAAGATTTAGATAAAAAGTTCGACAAATTGATGCGATTTAAAGCTCAGTATAAAAAGAAATTGGAGAAATCAGAAACAGCTGATTGTAGACTTGAAAAACTAAAAAAAATATTAGGGGATTTAGATAAAGAATTAAATGAGTCTATGCTAAAAGAGACGGGAGCTCTTATCGATAATCTAGAGCGTCTCGAAACAGATGATATAACTCTAGGTACATGGCAAGAGCAAGAAACTAAAAAAAACCTCGAAGAAGATAAGCAGAGATTTGTGCTTAAACCAAATGCAAGTGCATCTGGACGTAAGCAATATATCAAAGATATAGTATCTCTATTCAAAGATAATGCACATAAAGACCCTGAAATAGGATTAGTGGGAAATGAAAGAAAACCAATAGGAAACTGAGCGGTGCATAAGAATATTGAAATCAAAAGAATAAATAAATTTTTTGAAAAATTATAGCTGGGGATTACTTAAGTATGAGCAAATTGGGTTCGAAGTTCTCAAAAAAGCATATATCAGAATCGTCAAAAAAGCATTTTGTTCAAGATAAAAAACCGGTCAAAAACTCGCAGATTAGTAATGTTCTGACTTCTATTACTAAAGATATGAAGGTTGGTAATCTCTGGACCCCACTTATGCTAGCTGCTAGATCTGGTAACATTGAAACAGTCAAAGAACTGTTGCAGACAAAAGACTGTGATCTAAATAGGATGAATAAATACGGAAGAAATGCTCTTATGTTGGCGGTAGAGAATAATCGGATTGAGATTGTCAAAGCCCTTATGGAGCACCCAGATATCGATCCAAACATAAAAGATAAATTAGAAGGTCGGACAGCGCTTATGCTTGCTGCTATAAGAAATCTTCCTAAAATTATTGAAGTGCTTTTGTTGAGTGAAAAAGTAGATCCTAATATAAGGGACGATTTAGAAGAATGCACCGCTCTTATGCTTGCTACTATATTTGACTGTTCTGATGCTATTAAAGTACTCCTAGCAAATCAGAGAGTTGACACCAGTATAAAAGGCATAAAAGTCGACTCTACACCTTTTATGCTCGCTATTAGACATAAAAAACTTAATATTATTAAAGCATTTTTAACAAGTAAGCGGATTGATCTTAATGAGAGACATGATCTTGGTATGACCGCACTTATGTGGGCTGTTGTAGATGGAAATGCTAGTGTGGTTGCAGAGCTTCTTGAAGTTGGAGCTGATCCTAACATGGTTGTAAATTATGTCCGTGATGGTACAAATGCTTTTATGATGGCTGCTTCTAAAGGACAAGTTGAAATTGTTAAAGTATTTTTAAAAGACCAGAATATTAATCTTAATGCACAAGACGAAACTGGTGCAACCGCTCTTATTCTAGCTACTGAACAAAATCTTGTTGAGGTTGTCAAGGTATTGCTGACAAATTCAAATGTTGATCCTAATATTAAAGGTGGTTTGGCCGATAAAACAGCACTCATGTCTGCTGCTGAAGACAACTACGTTGAAATCGTCAAGGCATTACTGGCAAATCCAAGAGTTGACACTAATATAAAAGATGACTTGCTAGGCCAAACAGCACTTATGTATGCTGCTGCAGATGATAATCTAGATTCTCTTAAAGTTTTACTGGCATCTCCTAAAGTTGATCCAAATGCAATATCCGAACTTGGTATAACTGCTCTTATACATGCTGTTAATGAAGATAATAATGTTAAAACTATTAAAGTGCTGTTAGCAAACCCTAATGTTGATCCTAATATACAATCTACAGATGGTTCGACAGCTCTCATGATGGCTGTCAGTAATGATGATCTTGATATTGTGAAAGTGTTTCTAATGCATCCAAGAATCGATCTTGATATAAAAAATAAAGATGGCAAAACCGCTTTTGAGCTTGCCAAATCAGAAGAGATGAAGAGGCTTTTTGTGAGGCATTAGTCAAGAAAATATTTGCATATATGATATGCAGTCCAAGCGCTGAAGAGGCTGAATGGATAATGTTTAAGTGTGAACCAAATGCCAAGCTCAGTCTTGTTACAAAAGACTTAAGGATTGATGGAGAGGCAGAGTTTATAACCGATTGGTTTTTAAATATAGCTGAGCAGAAGAAATTGAGAAATTAGATGGTATGATGTATGTTGTAACTAAAACATCGGACCTAGAAGGCTATTTTAGAGATATGATATTTGGCGGCTATAATAAATAATTTCGCGCAAACAATCGTGGTTGGGCAGCTAGTCATGGTCGCAGATTACATAGCACTGAGCCAATAAGCAAAAATAAGGGAGGAGGTTATGGGGTTTCTTAAAAGATCACTTTTGGTGTCTGCTTGTCTATTTTGGGGGATACACTCTGCATGGGGAGTGAAGGGATCTTCATCTGATGGGGGAAGTCTAAAACCAGCATCTTCTATATCTAATATCCAGGATTCCGAAGTAGTAATCGCACCAGTTCTTGATCGTTATAAAGAGTACGAAAATGATGAAGTAGAAAGATATAAGCTCTGGCTGGGTAGGTATAATCAAACTCAGCAACTAAAGCCCGGTGTTGTTACTTCAACCCAGGATTTTGAAGAAGCCTTCTCTACATTAAAAGAGGATGAAAACCCTTTGGCATATCGAGGAGAAGTTTATCTAGATGATTCTCCTAAAAAAGCTGTAGCTTCCTCTTCCTCCTCATCTTCCTCCTCAGCCAGGGAAGATGTAGCTTATGTAGGTCCAAAACATATGAATTACATTCAACGCGAAGATGGCGCGGAATTTCCTTCAACATATGAAGTTTTTGCAGTTCCCCAAGAGAAAGATCCTCAAATAGACCGTGGAGCTTATAGTAGAAAGCATCAACCAAAATTTATTGAGGTTTATTCTCTGGCAAAAGGAAAGATGAAGGTTGATGAAGAGAGAGATAAGCGAAAACTTAGTTTTGATGATACCGATATTATCTTCGATCCAGGCCATGGTATAGATCATGCTATAACAATTACACATAATGGTTCTAATTCGACAGCAGATGTCAGGAACTATACGCCACAAAACGCGTACTACAATCGTTTTATCCGTAATGAGTTGGTGCCATATGCTAAAGAAAAAGGATACTCATA
>MGXJ01000011.1:6336-12339 GCA_001801345.1 Gammaproteobacteria bacterium RBG_16_37_9
CTCAGTCAGCCTATTCCAGAGGGTTTTATCTTTCTTTTGTTTAGCCATGACAACGCAGGAGATATCGAAAAAGCTTTTTACTTTCCAAATTTTTATTCCTACACGGATGACACTGAAGGCCAAGAAAAGTGGGAATTTTTTGCTCAAAAATATAGAATTAGTAATGAAATAGCAAAGGCCATTTATGGACACCATGAAATTTCAAGTGCGGAAAGACTGCGAACAAATAAGAGATTCTCGGAAAATGCTGGTTATCGCACTTTAAGCGGAAGATTTGAAGTTCTTCCTGAAGGTAATAAATGGCCAGTTCCTGCAAAGAATGCTTTTGTTCGAACATGTGCTATTTATCAAATGGAAAGAGCCGCTGAATATGATATAACAACAGAAAATATGCTTCAAATTGCGCAACTCTTTAATGATGCCAAATTTGAGTATATGGAGTTCGAAGGTTCTCTCTATGTTCCTTCGATCGCTAGGTATTGGGTAGAAAGAGCGCTTAAAGAGGTTGAAAGAAAAGAATATCCAGCAGAAGATGTTTTTTTCTTTATGAGTTACGAATCTCAAATCCCTATTAAACCAGAGGAAATGGCAAATATCATAAACTCTTTCGAACAAAAATTAGAAAAAAATCCTAATACGGAGCATATTGCGAAATTACTACAATATTTTGATGAACAGCATAATGAACCAAAGTACGTGTATTGGAGCCATAAGCTGAGCTCTATAGTGAGAAATGGAGAAGCACCACAGTCGGTTGTTATAAATGAAACTACGCGTAAACGTTTAATAGAAGTGTTATCAAATACCAATATTCTAAATATTGTCTTGGATTTTGAGATTACTCAAGATAATGTAAAAAACGTTATAGAGGGATTTAAACAACGGGCTATAAATGAGAAAACCCTTTATGAGCAAAATTTAGTTTTTCTTGAGCTTCCTAATATTTCTAGCGATGCTCTTAAGGCTATATTTCATTCATTTGAATATGGAATAGAAGGCCTATATGTTGACGTTAGAGAAACGGCTGTTAAGTTGCCATCTTATGATAGAGAAGAAGTTCAAAAGTATATGCGTAAAAATTGTCCCAAAACAAGAATTGTGATTAATGACTAGCAGTAAAGTTGTAATGTCATCGGTTAGCTAGGAAACGCTATTGCTATAATGATTAACTAAAGCGCTATAGAGCGCGTGGTGCATATGCATTCCTATTGTTGAAGTTTCCTTCGTATTAATAATCCTGGCACTGCGTTTTTAGGTTTTAATTATGCCAACATTAAGGGAAGCTTAAATTTTAAAAAGGTTGCCTCTTGATGAATATATAAAGCTTAACAAACCACCAAAAATCTAGAAGCTAAATTGTGAAATAAAAGCAACTTTACAGCCAACAAGGCATATAGGATAATTAGCTATTACTTGTTGTTTGCTTGAGGTTATGAATAAGGATCTCAATAAATTGTAAGAGAAAGGAAAAAGAGGAAATATAAATGGAATTAAGCAGAGAATAGAAGAGATAAATTTACAACTTGCGCGCTTAGATGTAGGAATTGCCAATGGAACTGGGTCTGTGCGAAAAAAGATCAGAGTCTAAATATCATTTTCTAAGAGACAAGACGAATGACTGGCTTATAAAAGGTAAGTTTAGAATTATCGATAAACTAAGCCGCTAAGTTATGCCCAAAAAGAGATAACAAATGAAGGTTAAAAGTAGTGGCGTGACGTGATAAGCACAGAGATAGAACAATTTAAGTTGTCTATTACATTACTATGAGTCTTAAACTACCATTAACAGATGTACAAAAAGGGATTTTATTTGAAATTAAACGGTTTAAAGGACGAAGCTATTATGTTAATCAGGAGCTGCTATGTTTTAATACAAGCATAGATGTTTCTGTGATGCATAAAGCATTTACGCAGCTGATAGCTAGATACGAAGTATTACGTTCCGCAATTGTTTTTGAATCTCATCATCCAAGCCTGGTTATTTACCAAAGCATTAATTTGCCATTTGAATTTTATGATTATTCGGGTTTTGATAATGGTGAAAAAATAAAACTTTTTAACTCCTTTTTAGAAAAAGATTTTGCAGATCCTATAGATTTAACAATTGCTCCTTTAATGCGAATTTCAATGTTTAAATTTGCTGAAAATGATTATCGTGTCATATGGGATATTCATCATATAATTGTGGATGGTGCTTCTGTATCTAAGATTGTAAAAGATCTATTTGAGATTTATTCAGTGCTACTGGAAAATAAAACAAATGTTTCATTAAAAACTATACCTTATCATGAGGCGCATAATTATAAAAATGTCTTAGATAGAAATGAGGCCAAAAATTACTGGAAACAACTACTAAGCAATCATGAAATTTCATCATTTTTACCATGTAGTAATAAAAAGAATGTAGTTACAAGCAAAAAAAACATCAAAACGCTACGTATTGGTAGTGTTGAGTATCAGGGGATAGTAGATTTTATTAATAGCAACTCTTTAACAGTCAATACGTTACTTCAGTCAACCTGGGCGATTGTATTATCTCATTATAGTAATAATGATAATATAATATTTGGTTCAGTCAGAGCATACCCAAAAAACATTACGCAAAATCAAGTAGGTCTTTTTATCAATACTCTTCCAATGAGTTTTAGTATAGATTTTAGTGTGAATGTAATTGATTTTTTATACAAAGTTCGTGAACAAGGTAAAAAATTAAGAGATTACGTCATGGTTTCTTTAAATCAAATACATGAGTGGAGTGAATTGCCACTAGATGTTCCTATTTATCAGTCTATTATTAATTATGAACCATTCTCACTGAATAAAACTTTAGCAGAAAGCTTTTCTGAGATTCCTTGTAAATTCTCATCAAGATTAGATGTCCCTTATCCTTTAATACTTGAGGTTATTGATGATGGCGAATCTTTACAGCTTGATTTAAATTATGAAACAGGGCTTTTTGATCAAGGATATATGGAATCCTTCCTAAATCATTATAAAATGATTTTGTTACAAATTATATCTAAATACAATAAAAAGTTAATTGAGTTGCCTGTCGTTGATGATGCTACCTTTCGCAAAGTGGTTTTTGAATGGAACAATACTGCAGTCGATTATCCTCTTGATAAAACTGTCCACCAACTGTTTGAAGAGCAAGTAGAAAAAAATCCAAATGCTCCGGCAGTGGTTTTTAAAGAAATTACTTTAACTTATAGATTGCTTAACGAAAAAGCTAATCAATTAGCTCATTATCTCCTTCAGCAAGGCATTGCAATCGAGGATCGCATTGCAATTTACTTAAAACCAAGACCAGAAGTATTAGTAAGTATCTTGGCGGTTTTAAAATCTGGTGGAGCTTATGTTCCCCTTGATGTTAATAATCCGCCTGAGCGAATAAAACATATATTGCAAGATAGCCAGCCAAAAGTTGTTATCACCGAAACTTCGTATTTAAATACATTAACTGATTTAATAAAGCCCATATCTCTTGTAAAACCTCTCATCATTAATGTTGATCAATCGCAGCAATGGAATGATTATCCAAAGATCAATCCCTTAAGAGCAATCCAATCTTCAAATTTGATGTATATTATTTATACATCAGGTTCAACGGGTAAACCGAAAGGGTCTTTAATTGAACACTTTTCTGCTATAAATATGGCCTTATCTTGTAGTCAGCGATTAAAGATTGTCCCTAAATCGCGTATTTTACAAATAGCATCATTTAGTTTTGATGTTTCAGTAGCTGAGTGCTGTATGGCATTACTTAGTGGGGCTAGTCTCTATTTAATCGATAAAGACTACTTTTCGCCGCAAAAAATTGTTCATGCTTTGGAACAATATAAAATCACTACGATAATTTTAGCGCACTCTATTCTTGCTGCTTTGCCAGAAGTTGATTTACCACACCTTAAGGTTATAGCGCCAGGCGGCGAATCGCTAAATCAACATACTTTAACTTATTGGGAAAAAAATCGTCTTCTTCTTAATGTGTATGGGATTACTGAGACTTCAGTTTGTTCAACTATGGCTGAATGTATGTTTGGAAGAGAAGTTATAACTGTAGGGAAACCCCTAGCTAATGTACAAATTTATATTCTCAATAAATATTTGCAACTATTACCGCCAGGAGTAATTGGTGAAATACATATAGGAGGTTATGGCGTAGGAAGAGGTTATTTAAATAACCCCTCTCTTACCCAGGAAAAATTCATTGACGATATTTTTAGTGTAAACAATTCTCAATTTATTAAGCTTGCTAATAGAAAAAACAAATTGTATATAACAGGTGATCTTGGTAGGTGGACATATAACGGTGAAATAGAGTTTATAGGGCGAATAGATGATCAAGTAAAATTAAGAGGTTTTCGTATTGAGATGCAAGAAATCGAAGGTGCTTTAGAAAAATACCCAGAAATCGAAAAAGCCGTTGTAGTAATAAAAGAATTGGTAAAAACTAAGCAGTTAATCGCGTATGTTTTATCAAGGGATGGCGTCGCAATAGATGTAACAAAATTGCAAAAATATTTAGGTGATTATCTGCCAACCTACATGATGCCGACTCAAATTGTTCAAATTGATGTTTTGCCTTTAACTGCTCATGGGAAAATAGACAAAAAGAAACTATTATCAATAGAGAATTATACGGAACCAAGTATCTCCGTTGATACACCTTCTAACCAATGCGAGATTATGGAGAAAATACGTGTTATAATACGCCAGATGCTGCAAAGACAGGATATATCTAGCCATAAAAACTTTCTAGATATTGGTCTTGATTCGATTATGTTAGTCGAATTATCTATGAAGTTAAGTTCCGAATTTGGTCAAGATATCGATATAACAACATTATTTACCTATACAACTATTGATATGTTGGCAAATTTCATTAAAAACAATAATGAATATAAGGAAAATAACAGTTCATTTAATTCTATTAAGGATTTTATTCACAAACGCAAAAAACATTAAATGAATATAGAACCTAATACTGATGAAAAAATAAATTGTGATATAGCTATAGTTAGTATGGCATGTCGTTTTCCTGGAGCTAAAACCATTGAGGAGTTTTGGGAAAATCTTAAATCTGGTAAAGAAACCATACATAAGTTTTCTGATAAAGAATTAGAGCAGGCTGGCGTAGATGAGCAATTAATTCATGATTCGAAATACGTTAAAAAACGTGGTATTTTAGAAAATATTGAATATTTCGATGCTAACTTCTTTGGCATTTCCCCCTATGAAGCTTCTATAACTGACCCGCAACAGAGAGTTTTTCTCGAGATATGTTGGGAAGCTCTAGAAAAGGCAGGTTATTCAGAAAATAGGTCGGAAGTGGTTGTGGGGGTTTTTGCTGGTGCTGGGGATAGTACATATTCCAGTAACTTTCTAAAAAAAAATAATGAATTTTTAGAAAATTATCATTCTTACCAAGCGAGTTTATTAAACAGTAGTCATTTTTTAACTACCAGAGTTTCTTATTTATTAAATCTAAAAGGACCTAGTATTAGTATAGGCACCGGTTGTTCAACATCTTTAGTGGCAATAATTCAAGCTTGTCAGTCTCTCTCTTTGCGTGATTGTGATATCGCTTTAGCAGGCGGAGTAACAATTCGTGTTCCGCAAACTTGCGGGTATCTATATCAAGAAGGGGCAATCTATTCTTCGGATGGCAAATGTCGTGCATTTGATGAAAGAGCATCTGGTACTATTCCCAGTAATGGTGCGGGAGTGGTGGTATTAAAACGTTTAGTAGATGCAGTGCGCGATGGGGATAATATTGAGGCCGTAATTAAGAGTTGCGCTATAAATAATGATGGCGCTGCTAAAGCTGGTTACACTTCGCCCAGCATTCTTGAACAAACTCGTTGTATTGCCACAGCCCTGTCAAATATAGATAACGTCGAAAATATCGCTTACGTTGAAGCCCATGGTACAGGAACTATTTTGGGAGATCCAATAGAAATAACCGCATTAACCAAAGCATTTGAATTTTATACACAGAAA
>MGXJ01000011.1:12347-18974 GCA_001801345.1 Gammaproteobacteria bacterium RBG_16_37_9
ATGTTGCCGCAGGAGTTGCTGGGTTTATCAAATCGGTTTTGGTATTAAAAAATAGAACAATACCAGCATCGCTTCACTTTAACAAATCTAATCCACATATTTCATTTATAAATTCACCATTTTATGTTTGTGATCAATGCCGGCTCTTAGATGATTTTACAAAACCTTTGTATGTTGGCGTAAGTTCGTTTGGTATTGGCGGAACTAATTCTCATGTTATCTTGGGAGAGGCGCCTAAACAACAAATCAATTTAATGTCAAAACCTGGTTATTTAGTTTTATTATCAGCTAAGACTCCAAATGTTCTAGTTCAGCAACAAAAGGATTTATTAAATTATTTAGATAAGGATGAAATAAATAATGAAAATTTGGCTGATGTTGCATATACATTGCAGGTTGGAAAAAGTAAGTTTGACTATCGTAAAGCGTTAATTTGTTCAGACGTAAAGCATTTAAAACGCTTATTGCAAATTCAACATGATCAAAATGTATTAACCAATAAAGATATCTTCTCTATTAAGCGTAAAATTGTATTTGTTTTCCAAGGGCAAGGTACTTTATATAAAGGATGCATACGTGATATTTATTATAACTTATCCGCTTTTAAAGCTTATTTTGATGAATGTTGCAGTTATTTAAAACCAGCTGTCGAAAAAATGGTTTTAGACTATGTTGTTGATATACGCCATGCTTCTGGTGAAGATTATGAAGATCCTTTGCTGCAACAAGTATCAACATTTATTATTGAATATACTTTAGCCAAAACATATATAAAATTTGGGATAAAACCAGACATTTTATTAGGACATAGTTTGGGGGAATATGCCGCTGCTTGTATTGCTGGAATTATTTCTTTAGAAGATGCTATTAATTTGGTATGCCTGCGTGCTGGGTTGACTGGTAAGCTACCGCAAGGTTTGATGCTGTCAGTACCACTTTCTGTTGATAAAATTAATGACCATGTTAAAGAAGATGATATATCCATAGCTGCAATAAATTCACCAAATTCATGTGTTATTTCTGGATCTGTTGCTGCAGTGAATAAATTACGAACTATATTTGACAACGAATTAGCGCAAGATAATCAAAAATGTACTGTGCTTAAAATGCGACATGCATTTCATTCCGCTGCAGTTGAAGAAATATTAGATCAATACTCACAAGCTTTAAATTTAATAAGTTTTTGTCCACCTTCGATACCTATTGTGACAACCGTTACTGGAGAATTACTTAGTTCTGAACAAATAAAATCTAAAAATCATTTCAAAGATCATTTCAGAAAAACTGTGCTTTTCTCTAAATGCGTAGTGAAGCTCATAAGAAGTAATTTTGATATTTTTTTAGAAATAGGTGTGGGGCAGAATCTGAGTTCGCTTGTTAAACAACATCAAGATAGTTTGGTCACTATTTCATCTCTTCCCAGCGAAAAAGAGGTTGTTAAAAATAAAACCAATCAATTCACGTATTTTAGTCGCGCGCTTGGATCGTGTTGGACTAATTTTATTAATATTGACTGGATAGCTT
This sequence comes from Gammaproteobacteria bacterium RBG_16_37_9, assembly GCA_001801345.1. GTDB lineage: Bacteria > Pseudomonadota > Gammaproteobacteria > UBA9339 > UBA9339 > UBA9339. Next base: position 13,872 of record MGXJ01000011.1, read on the forward strand.
ACTATGATAATGAAAAAAGACGCCACTTGTTGCTCCCAACTTATCCTTTCGAAAAGAGTTATCACTGGATTAGTCCATCGGATGATGTAAGTGATAAGAAAGGACCATTCATATATGAGCCTTACTGGGAGTTGGCATCATTTGTCGAGCAAAAATCTTTTGATGAAAAAGAAGTATGGCTTGTTTTTGCTGACAATTTTGGAATTGCAGATCAATTGATTGCAAAATTAACACCATATGAACAAATTGTTATTTGTGTAAAGACAGGGGATTGTTTTAAGCGATTAGATGTTAATTGTTACCAAATTGATCCAAGTAAGAAAAGTGATTATGAACAGCTCGTTAAAATTTTAGTTGTCCAAAAACAGCTCCCTAATCAGGTTGTACATTTATGGAGTATTTCAGAAGCCGATATAAAGAATACGAACGAATTATCGAAACAAACTTTGGAAAATGGTTTTTTTAGTTTGATAAATTTTTTCCAGATTTTAGCAAATTACGACCAATTAACTCCTCTATATTTAACGGTTGTTACTAACCGTTTAAAGTCTATTTGTAACACAGACAGTGTTATTCCTGAAAAGTCTACTATGCTAGGATTTTGTTTAGTATTGCCGCAAGAAACCTCCGCTTTAGCGCGCATAATAGATACGGATATTTTAGAACTACCTAATGAGAAGCGAAATAAATTAATTGATGCTATTCTAAATGAGACAGCTACGCAGCCAACTGATAGTGTTATTGTATATAGAAATGGCTTGCGTTTTATTAATAGATTTAAAGAGCATGAAGAAATCATTTCAGAAAACGACCCCCAGTATCTTAGACAACAAGGTGTTTATATTATTACCGGAGGATTAGGAAAGCTTGGGTTAGCACTAGCAGAATTTTTAGCGAATAATTATAAAGCACATCTAATACTAATAGCACGAAATATAACATCAGTAAATAATCATAATATCAGCAATGAGATTTCGTTTTTAGGAAAAAACATAGGAAATAGAGTTCTTGCTATTAAAAAATCATCTTCGTCATTGAAAATTTTAAATGCAGACGTATCAGATTATTTACAAATGAAAAATGCTTTTACGATAATTAAGACAGAGTTTCCTAAAATAGATGGTATTTTTCATTTGGCAGCAGCGATCAGTTCTTCGATGCATACTTTAATTAAAGATCTACATATCGAACATGCTTATGAGCAATTTAAACCAAAAATTGAAGGTACAAAAGTACTGGCAAAATTAGCAGATATGGCATCCCCCAGGTTTTGTGTGGTTTTCTCTTCGTTGTCGGCGATTATTGGCGGTGCTGAGCGTTGTAGTTATGCAGCAAGTAATTGTAGTATAGACAGTCTAATAGAATATTATCAAAGCAATAGGCAGATACGTTGGATAGGAATAAATTGGGATGCTTGGGTTTATGGTAGTAAATATAAAAAAAATACAAGTAAATCAGCTTTATCTATTGTCCAGGGATTTAAATTGCTGCAGATCTGTCTATATGCTCCTATGAAATCGCGATTCGTTGTTTCAAATGATAATCTAAATATACTGATGAAGGAATGGGTCAATCATAAAGAAACCAATGTTGCTGTAGCCAGTGAATCAAAAGAATCTTTACATATCAACAATACTGATATGGATATAGAGTCAACCTTAAAGACACTCTTTGAAAACTGTTTAGGTGTAAAAAACCTTGGTATTAAAAAAGACTTCTATGATTTAGGTGGGGATTCATTATCATTGTTGCGTTTACATGAAATGATAAATAGAGCTATCCCAGGTAAATTGAAATTAGTAGATTTAATCCGTAACCGCTCAGTTTATAAATTGAATAAGTTTTTGAAAAACGGGCCTGAATTCAGTGATCCTTCATGTCTTGTAAAGATGAAATCTATGGGCAAAAAACAACCTTTGTTTTTAGTTCATCCAGTTGGAGGAACCGTTTTTTGTTATATAGAATTAGCAAAATATCTTTCATCTATTAATCACTCGCTTCTAGCAATTCAGGATCGTTTGCTCGAATCTGAGCAAGCATCATTTGCTAGTATCGAAGATATGGCGCAACATTATCTTCAAGTAATAAAATCTATACAAAAAGATGGCCATTACTTGATAGGCGGTTATTCTTTTGGGGCTAACGTTGCATTCGAAATGGCAAAGCAACTTGAGCAACAAGGAAAAAGTATTACCTTATTTATTATCGATGGGTGGGCCAGATATTCAGAACAATTGCGTGACCGTAATGAAAATTTTGGTACAATGATGCAGATTGTAGAAGAAATAAATGTTAGAATGCCTGGCATCATTCACAACAAAGCAAGATTTATCGATTTGTTGTGGCAGCGTATGGAAATGTTGTTTCAGTATCATCCTAAAAAAATAAAATCCGAGATAGTATTATTTAAAGCCCGTGAAATATTGCCGGAATACAAGGACGTGGATGAAACAACGAATCATTGGCAAGCTTACTCGGAAAAACCTATAGGTTTGCATATAATTGATGGTAACCATTTAAATATTCTAAAAAACGGTGCTGCAAAACAGATCGCAAAAGTGCTAAATAAATATCTAAGTGCTAGGTAAAATATTATGCTAAAACAAATCAAAAGAACAACAATAATTGTATTATCAATAATTATATTATCAATAATACCGTTTCGGGCATCAGCTGAAGATTATATAACTGTTTATCCGTTGGAAAAAACACTGCCGGTTGTTGTGCGTGGCAAGGGTTTGCCTATGTTAGTAGTTGGGCCAGCAACCTTATTTCTCAACGGTTATTTGCCCAAATCATTTTATGATCATTTTAAGGTTTATTTCGTTGATATTTTTACAAAAACCTCTTCGCCTGACTCTTTAGATATAAAGAAAATTACTTTAGATGATTTTGTTGATTCTATAGAGAGTATTCGGTCGCAATTAAAGTTAGATAAAGTAGTGTTATTTGGTCACTCTGCCAATGGTGTGCTTGCATTGCTGTATAGTAATAAATTTCATGATCATGTGCTGTGTAATATTCTTGTTGGTACATCTCCTTTTCGTGGGGTTGCAAGGGAAACGATAAGCAAAACATTTTTTGAAGCTAATGCATCTCCTGCTAGGAAGGAATTATATTATAAAGATCAAAGACAACTGAAAGAATTTCCATCTACTTTTGTTAATCAATACAATGCTAAGCGCGCATTGAATTTTTTTAACCCGGTAGACAAAAAGAGATTGAACATATGGGAAGGAATAAACTTAGATGAGGAATTGATCAATAGATATTTTTCTTTGATTGATGGTTTTAATATTAGGCAGTATACAGATATTCTTAAAGTGCCAATTTTCTTAGGGTTAGGATTACATGATTATAATTGTCCATTTGATTTATGGACTTCAGAATCTAAGGAAGTTTTGAAAAACCCTCTTATAAAGTGTTATATTTTTAATGAAAGTGCCCATTTTCCTATGATAGAAGAAGAAGCAGGGTTTGTGGGACAGTTGTTATTATTTCTTCGAGAGTACCGCATTGTGGACGCAGAAGGTGCGGAGTTGGAATCATAGAGGATGTTTTATGCAAAATGATGTTACAGCTTTAAATAATCACTTTGATGCTTTTTTAGAGCATTGTGGTGATTTACTCATCTATGTTGATCTGAAGTTTAAAATAGTAATGATTAATTCTACCGCAGAAGTTATTCTTAATATGTCTAAGAACGAAGTAATTGGGCAGAATTTATTTGAAATATGCAAATGTAATCAAATGGAGTTGTCTTTTACCGAAGAGGATTTGGAACGATCTAAAAAGTTAAAAAGTGAATTTGTTGATGGGTATATAATATATTCTCAAGGACAGAGGAGAGTTATGTTATGGAAGCAAATCTTCGTTAATAATCAGCAAAAAAGCTATGGTTATTTTCTAATTTTTGGCAAGGATGTGTCCTTATTAGAAAACAGTAAAAAAAAAGACAGTATACTAACCTCAGCATGTTTAAATAATGTTATTATAGAAAACCTACCTGAATATATATATTGGAAAGATTTGAGTTTTACATATTGTGGTTGTAACAAACATGTATCTGATTATCTAGGTCTTTCATCACCAAAAGATATAGTAGGAAGAACCGATAGAGATTTTGGTTGGCCAGAAGATCGAGTAGAAACTTTATATAAGATTGACAAAAAGATAATAGAAACAGGGATTCCTAGCATTGTAGAAGATATTATCCCAAGACCAGATAAATCAGAAAGAATAATGTTAAGTAGTAAGACCCCCTTAAGAGATGATAACAATAATATAATTGGTATTGTCGGTGTTTCTGTTGATATTACCGCGGAAAAAGAAGCTGAGCGTTTGAGGCTTGAGGTTGAATTAAACAAAACCAAACTGCATGAGCAAGAGAAATTCAGGAAAAATGCTAACCAGGTAGCTCACGATATCCGTTCACCGTTGACTAGTCTTGCAATAATTGCGGAATCTTGCAAACATATTCCTGAAGCAGATCGCATTACTTTAAGAAAGATAGCAGCAAGTATTGGTGATATTGCCAACAACTTGTCGACTAGGTATAAACCAGATGATCCCCAAACGCATACTGCTGGGCAAATAGTTCAGCTTATACCGGTTTCTTTAGCTTTATCAGAAATTTTAAGCGAAAAAAAATATCAATATAAACATTCTCCAGTTAAATTCGCTTATTCCTGCGAAAAGGATGCTAACTTTGCTTTCATTAAAATAGAGCCGATAGAATTTAAACGCATGGTATCCAATCTTGTAAATAATGCTGTAGAGGCTTTTGAGGATAAAGCTTGCAAAGTTGATATAGAACTTAAATCTAATGCTAGATTTGTTGAGATTATTATTCAAGATAATGGCAAGGGAATTCCCAAAGATGTTCTTGATAAAATTATGAATTATATTGCAGTAACTAGTGGTAAAAAAGATGGCAGCGGTATTGGCCTTGCTCAGGTTCGCAAAACCTTACAGCGCAATCAAGGCAAATTATCAATTGATTCTAAAGTTGGCAAGGGAACTAAAATTACTATCACCTTTCCAAAAATAGAAACCCCTGGCTGGATAGCAGAACAAATCAAATTAAACAAAGGTGATATCATA
>MGXJ01000012.1:0-10330 GCA_001801345.1 Gammaproteobacteria bacterium RBG_16_37_9
GCTGATAAAACCATAACCTTTTGAAGCATTGAACCACTTAACAACACCCGTAACACGATCTGCCATAATATAACCTTCTCTTTAAAAATTTCAAAATTTAACCCTTGTAACAATAACACCATCTGCTACAGCGCGGGCATATTACCATAGTTAATATAGAAATGAAAATAATATTTAGCTAGCTTATCTTAATGTTGAGACTTTTTGTCTAAAGACGCTAATTCAATCATCTCACAAATTTTAACTCCTAATAGAAACAAAGTAAAAATTAGAACTGGCACCATTACAATGGATCCTGCTAAGGCAATCATTTCTATAAAGGACATTCCTACAACCACACCTCCAGAAGTAACTGTTCCAGCAGACAACACTTTAGGAAGAACATTTGGCAACATATAAACTATAACAGCTGCAATCACACCAAGCACAGCAAATACACCAAGGGTGCCAAATACACCAAAAGTAGCACCACCAGTGGATATTTTAAGGTATTTTTCCTTTATTGCGTTTCTTCTTTCTGTTTCTGTAAGCATACTTTCTTTTTCATTATTCATGATAAACACTCCTTTTATTCAGTTAATAACAAGAAACCCTATACATCTCAACTTACAAAGTGACTCATTCTATCAAAATTTAGCTTATTATTCTAATGTTTTGTCCATAAATACATGAAAATTATCTAGCATCTTTTCAAGATATTAATTATCATAAGAGCCAGATGATTACTGAACCAACCAACCTCGAAAAAATATTAAAAACCACACATGAACTCTTGCAAATTCAAGATCTTGATATGCTTCTTGAACACATGCTGACGGAGGCAAGGACTATTATTGGTGCAGACGCTGGTTCTATTTATATTGTTGAGGGCCCTTTACTTAAATTTAGCTACACACAAAACAGCACATTACAAAAAAAACTGCCCTTTGGCAAAAAACTAATCTACTCAACTTTTAGCATTCAGATAAATAACCAGTCTATTGCTGGGTATGTAGCCAACACTGGACTTATAGCTAATATTACTGATGCTTATCGCCTTGATAACTACCAACCATATTCTTTTGATAAACACTTTGATGATACTACCGGTTACCGCACTCAATCAATGCTATCGATTCCGATAAAAGCCCCTAGCGGTAAAGTTATTGGAGTAATTCAATTAATCAATGCGCTTACCTTAGATAAAAATGTAAGGGCGTTTACTGCTACCGAAGAAGCCATAGCACAGCTTTTTGCCGATAGCGCAGCGATAGCCATTGATCGCGCGCAAATGACGCGCGCTATGATTGTCCGCATGAATAAAATGATTGAACTTCACGATCCTACTGAAACTGTCGAGCATGCCAATCGTGTTGCCGCCTATTCTGTAGAAATCTACGAGGCATGGGCCCGCAAAAAAGGCACACCAGAAAGAGAAATTCAACATAATCGCGATACTTTAAGGATGGCAGCTATGCTTCATGATATTGGAAAAATATCTGTTCCAGATTCGGTTTTAAAGAAACTTGAAGAATTAACCGACGAAGAGAAAAAAATTAAACAGCAACACACTGTGTATGGAGCTAGACTTTTTACTGATATATATTCTGCTTTTGAGGAAATGGCTAGATCGATTGCCCTTAACCATCATGAAAAATGGGATGGATCTGGGTATCCTGGATATGTAAGTATCGACAACGGACTGCCACTTCCTGGTTATGAAAAATCTGAAGGCGTTGCTTTCGGCAAAAGCGGGCTTGAAATCCCAATTTATGGCCGTATAGTTGCACTAGCCAATGCTTATGATACATTAACTTATAAATTTATCTCTGATGGTAAAGAATCAGCACCAGACAAAGCCACTAAAGATAAAGCGGTTGAAACAATTCTTGCTAGTTCTGGAACTCTATTCGACCCAGATATAGTGGTGGCATTCATTGGTTGTTTGGATGTTATTAACTCTATTAGCGATCGCTATGGGAAGAGGTAGCCGCAGGCCCCGTTTGGAAACATAACGGGGTAAACTTTAGCCTGCGTTGCTAGAAAGCGGCAGGCTACCAAATATAAATTTATAATGTTTTTAGGTTCAAATCTATGCTAAAACAAATTGTAATTATTGTATTTTTACTGACTTTTTGCTGCTCCAATGTAGCGCTAGCAGCAAGCAAACCCAAGACAATGCCGCCAGTTTTTGTTGAAACAATTACGGTACAAACCACTTCACATCAAGACCAAATTTCGTCAACAGGATCCTTGCTATCCATTCCTGGAATTATAGTAAAACCAGAAATTTCCGGGCGCATTACCAAAATTTACTTCAATTCCGGAGATGTTGTGCAAAAAGGCGCTCTCTTAATTGAGATTAATCCGGATATTATCAAAGCAACGTTGGTGCAAGCTCTGGCAGAATTAAAACTTAATAAACTTAATTTCGATCGTTCTGCTACGCTTTACAAAACTCGTGATATATCCAAATCTGATTTGGATCAGGCTTTAGCAAATTATAGCTCTGCCAAGGCAAGTGTTGAGAGCGCACAAGCTCAATTACAACAAACAACCATTGTTGCTCCATTTACAGGCAAACTTGGTTTAAGCCAGGTTAACGTGGGTGACTATGTAACCGCTGGACAAAATATCGTAAATCTACAAACTCTCGACCCGTTAAAAGTTGATTTCAGCATCCCAGAGCTATATCAAAGTAAAGTTGCTATCGGTCAAATACTATCACTACGTTCCGACGCTTATCCTAATGAAACTTTCAGCGGCAAAGTAGAGGCATTTGAGTCCCTAATCAACCAAAACAATCGCACTTTAAACGTTCGCGCTAATGTTCCAAATAAAAACGGCAAACTAATTCCTGGTGGCTTTGTTGAAATCAATCTACAATTTGCCAAACAACAATTAATCATGATCCAGCAAACAGCTATAGTTTACGATCCAAGCGGTAACTATGTTTACAAGGTTGTTGCAGGTAAAGCAGAAAAAACCTCTGTAGTTCTTGGCGAAAAAAATAGTGATGATGTTACAATCAAATCTGGTTTAAAAATTGGCGATGTAGTTGTTACAGCTGGACAAATAAAGATATCTCCAGGAGCACAAGTAATACTCGCTGGAAGCAAACCTTAATCCAAGCTCGTCATAGCGCAGATCTGAGATCCTCGCGTCAAGCATCCTCGGGCAAAGACCCGAGGAGGATGACAATAGAGAGAATGTCATCCTCGGACAAGCGAAGCGCAGACCCGAGGATCTCAAGAAAATAAATGCCGGGATCCTCAAAGATGCTAAATAGTTATAAAAACTACTGCTCAATTTTATTTCAGTTAATTTTACTGATACTTTTTGCTACAATTTGGGCTTTTATAATTGGTTGGCTTGGTTTTAAATCTGCTTTACTAGGAGGTCTTGCTTGGATTATTCCGAACTCATATTTCATATGGAAATCACACCAAGCAAAATCTCTTTACGATACTAAAAAAATCTTAAAATGCTTTTTTATAAGCGAAACAATTAAGATGTTGTTAAGCTTTGGAATAGTAGCTTTAATTTTACTAACTTGTGTTATAGATAAAATAGCTTTTTTAAGCAGTTATATTATTGTAATATTAATCTCGGCTTTAATCTCTTTTTGGCGCGGAATAGAAAAATGGTAACTTCTTTACCACTAACTGAATCAGAATATATTCAACATCATTTGACTTACTATCAATTGAATTTGCGCACTCTTACCATTGGTAATGGCGGTGGTTTTTGGACGCTTAATCTTGATACGTTATCCTTGACAATATTTTCCGGGATCTTAATTGTATCCCTGTTTTACTTCGTTATAAAAAACTTTAATAGCGAGCGTCCAGGCAAACTACAAACAGCTATCGAAATGGCCGTAGAGTCTTTACAAAATCTCATAAAAGAGATGTTTCATGGAGAAGACAAACTAATAGCACCTCTGGCCCTAACCATTTTCTCCTGGATTTTTGTATTAAACTCTTTTGATCTGGTTCCTGTTGATTTCTTACCAAGGATCCTGCTTTTTTTCGGCATCGAACATTTTCGCACGGTGCCCACCGACGATGTTAATCTTACCTTTGCCTTATCGTTTAGCGTTTTCTTGCTAGTAATTTATTATAATTTCAAAGGTAAGGGCTGTGTTAATCTAACCAAGGAGGTTTTTTCATCACCATTTGGGATATGGCTTGCTCCCATAAATTTTATTTTTAGAATAATAGAAGAAGCAGTCAAGCCACTATCGTTATCACTACGACTTTTTGGTAATATGTTTGCCGGCGAGTTAATATTTCTGCTGATAGCCACTATGCCATGGTGGATCCAGTGGACAGCAGGCGGAATTTGGTCTATTTTCCACATACTCGTTATTTCAATTCAAGCTTTCATTTTTATGATGTTAACAGTTGTTTATTTAAGTATGGCGCATGAATCTGGGCACTAATGAGGTAGGGGGTGGTAGCCGCAAGCTTTAGCTTGCGCTTTATAAAAACGCAGACTAAAGTTTACCCCGTTATGTTTCTAAACGGGGTCTGCGGCTACCTCTTGCGGCTACCACGCTACAGCTTTCATTATTGTCATGTAGTAAACAGCCAATGCGTTATTTTTTAAACTTTTTTATTAGGAGAATATTGTGGAACTAGCAATTTTAATTACCAAGATGCAAATTGTCACTGCTATAGTAGCGGCCGTATTGATTATTGTAGCGGCTATCGGAACAACCTTTGGTTTCTCGATGCTTGGCGGTAAATTCCTAGAAAGCACAGCTCGCCAGCCAGAATTAGCCCAACTGCTAATGATGCGCATGTTTTTAATGGCCGGGTTAGTAGATGCCTTTGCTGCAATCGCGGTAGCTACTGGATTATTGCTAGTTTTCGGGAGCAATCCATTTTTAGCGGCTATCGTTAAAGCGGCCGCAGGAACCTTAACTGTATAGTAAACGAAAGTTGGATTTCATGGTAAAGTTGCTAGTGGAGCTATACCCTTCGATAATTGAATTTAGACGCGAAGCCAAGTTACGAGCACCCGGAGTTTACTTTTTACGTAAATGAGGAGTGCGAGTAGCGCAGGCGACAAAGTATAAATTCAATTAGCGAAGGGTATGTAGATTCCGTAAAAAATCAATCCGAGAGAAACTAATGAATATTAATTTAACCTTGTTTGGCGAGATGCTTACCTTCGCTATATTAGTCTGGGTAATAATGAAATATATCTGGCCGCCTCTTATGAAAGCTATTCAAGAGCGCCAGGAAAAAATCGCTGCTGGTCTAGAAGCTGCCCAGCGTGGGCAACGTGAATTGAAATTAATTCAAACAAATGCAGCTGAACAAATACATCAAGCAAAAATCAAAGCTTCTACTATTTTGGATCAAGCTAACCAACAGGCAACTGCTTTTATTGAAGAAGGCAAGGCGAGTGCTCAAACAGAGCGAGCTAAAATACTTGCTCAAGCTAAGCTCAATATTGAGCAAGAGATAAATAAAACCAAAGATGAATTACAACAACATGTTGTCGATTTAGTAATTGCTACTACTGAAAAATTATTACAACAAAAAATCGATGAGACTACTCAAAAAAACTTAATTAATAAATTGATAACAAATATCTGAATATGGCTACCAACCTAACCACAGCTAGACCTTATGCCAAAGCAATCTTCGATTTGGCTTTGCGTAGGCAGCAGCTTTTACAATGGCAGCATCTATTAAAAATGCTAACTGTAGTGGCTTTAGAGTGCAAAAAAAGAAAACTGCTGAGCAATCCACAAATCAAATCAGAACAAAAAATAGATTTTTTTTCTGATGCAATTAATAAATTTCCAGAAGCTACGAATTTAGTAACATTACTAGCAACACGCAAAAATTTAGCTCTGCTACCAGATATAGCTTCTGTTTATCAAAAACTACTTCTTGCTCATAACAAAACCCTGGAGATAAAAATAGTATCAGCATGCGAATTAACTCCAACCCAAAAGGAACAATTTCTCGTCGCACTACAAAAGCGCTATAATTGCGAGATTTTATTACAGTGCCATATCGACTCTGCCTTAATTGGCGGCGCTGTAGTCTATATCTCAGATAAAGTAATAGATGGATCAATTAAAGGCATGCTCCAAAAACTAAAACTTAATTTACTTTTTAAAGACTAACTATGCTAAAACCCACCGAAATTAGTGAAATAATAAAACAACGTATCGAAAATTTTGAATCAACCGCTGAAGTTAAAACGGAAGGCACAATTTTAAGTGTCAAAGATGGCATTGTGCAAATTTATGGAATCGCCGATGCAATGTTCGGAGAAATGCTACAATTTACAGACAATTCTTTCGGAATAGCATTAAATCTAGAACCGGATAGCACCAGTGCTGTGATACTTGGCGCGAGCGAGCATTTACAAGAGGGCCAAACAGTAAGATGCACTGGAAAAGTTTTATCAGTCCCAGTTGGCAGAGAATTACTAGGGCGCGTAGTTAATTCTCTGGGAGAACCCATAGACAACCGAGGTCCGATCAAAACCAAAAGTTTTTCTCCAATTGAAAAAATTGCTCCGGGTGTCATCTCTAGAAAATCAGTCGACCAACCACTACAAACCGGAATCAAGGCAATTGATGCCATGATACCAATAGGCTTAGGACAACGAGAATTAATTATTGGTGATCGCCAAACTGGAAAAACCGCTATCGCCATCGACACTATAATTAATCAAAAAAACACGGGCGTAAAATGTATTTATGTTGCGATCGGACAAAAATCATCATCACTAGCCAATATTATGTATAAACTTGAGGAGCATGACGCAATGGATCACACCATCATTGTTGCTGCAACTGCAGCTGACTCTGCCGCCCAGCAATACATTGCGGCTTACTCAGGATGCGCTATGGGAGAATATTTTCGTGATAATGGCGAAGATGCATTAATTATTTATGATGATTTAACTAAGCATGCATGGGCTTATCGACAAATATCTTTGCTGCTACGTCGTCCCCCAGGAAGAGAAGCATATCCAGGAGATATCTTTTACTTACATTCGCGCTTATTAGAAAGATCTGCTAGAGTAAATGAAGCTTATGTAGAAAAATTTACCCAAGGCAAAGTTAAAAATAAAACTGGATCACTGACTGCCCTACCGATCGTTGAAACCCAGGCAGGAGATGTTTCCTCATTCATTCCTACTAATATAATTTCTATTACCGATGGACAAATTTTCTTAGAAACCGATCTGTTTAATGCTGGCTCTCGCCCTGCTATTAATGCCGGCTTATCAGTGTCTCGAGTAGGTGGCGCAGCCCAAACCAAAATAATCAAAAAACTTGGTGGTGGATTACGCTTGGCACTGGCGCAATACCGTGAGTTAGAAGCCTTTGCTCAATTTGCCTCTGAACTAGAAGAAACAACGCGCAAGCAACTTGATCATGGACAACGCGCTGTAGAAATTTTAAAACAAGGCAGGTTCAATCCCTTAACGGTGGCCCAAATGGCGATTAGCTTATTTTTAATCGAAAAAGAATTGCTGCATGATGTCGCACTGAATAAAGTTATAGAATTTGAACAACAAATACATCGCTATTTTCAAGATAACCATAAAGATATTTTGGATGAAATAAGCCAAAATCCCGTTTATACCGATGCAATTGAACAAAAACTAAAAAAAATAATCGTTGATTTCAAAAATGAACTTATGCGAGTTATATAATCATGTCTTCACCCAGAGAAATTAGAACTCAAATTTCAAGTATAAAAAAAATACAAAAAATTACTGGCGCTATGCAAAATGTAGCTGCTAGCAAAATGCGACGCGCGCAGCAACATATGGAAACTTCAATGCCTTATGCTATAAAAATTTGCGAAGTTGTTAGCCATGTAGCGGGAAGCGATAATGAATACAACCACCCCTATCTACAAACACACAAGCAGATAAAAAAGGCTGGTTACATAGTGGTTTCTACCGATCGCGGTCTATGTGGTGGTTTGAACCTCAATCTTTTTAAACTGGCATTAGAGCATGCACACAAGATTCAAGAAGAAGGCATTGAAGTTGAGTGGTGTTTGTTTGGTAAAAAAGCTAGCTCGTTCTTTCAATCCATTATGTCTAATGTTGTAGCACAAATTTCTAGCATTGGAGAAAAACCGAAAGTTGCTGATTTAGTGGGCAGTATTAAAATTATGCTTGATGCCTATAAAGCTGAACAACTAGATCAGTTATTCATAGTGCATAATGAATTCATTAATACTCTCATACAAAAACCAAGAATTACTCAAATACTCCCGCTATCAAAACTAAATTGTGGCAGCAACTTACATACAAGCTATATTTTTGAACCAAAATCGGCGGATTTATTAGATACGTTAATGGTTCGCTACATTGAAACTCAAGTTTATCAAGCTGTAGTTGATAATATTGCATGCGAACAAGTGGCTCGCATGCTTGCCATGAAAAATGCTACTGATAATTCTAAAGAAATCATTGAAGGCTTACAATTGATGTATAATAAAGTGCGCCAAGCTACAATTACCAGAGAAATTTCTGAGATTGTTGGTGGGGCAGACGCTGTTTAATACCGAAGCGGCAGCTGCAAGCTTTGCGTTAAATAAAAATACAGGGCGGTAGCCGCAAGCTTTAGCTTGCGCTGAATCAAAACGCAGACTAAAGTTTACCCCGTTATGTTTCTAAACGGGGTCTGCGGCTACCTCTGTAGCTACCATTTACGGCTACTAAAACTGATTAATATTTGTCAAACATTAATTATATTGAGACAATAAATGCAAACTGGAAAAATAATTTCAATAGTCGGGGCAATCGTAGATGTAGAATTCCCTGCTGGCGCTACACCTAAAATTTATGATGCTTTGAAGGTCAGCTCCGCAAATCTGGTTTTGGAAACTCAACAACAATTGGGCGATAGCATCGTGCGCACAATTGCTATGGGATCTACCGATGGATTACAACGTCATATGGAAGTAGTCAATACCTGTAGCCCCATAACTGTCCCAGTTGGTAAAGAAACCCTTGGTAGAATCATGGATGTTTTGGGTAATCCTATTGATGAAGCAGGACCAATTAATGCCAAAAACAGTCTTCCAATTCATCGCTCACCTCCAGCTTTCACTGAACAATCTGGAAATATAGCCTTGCTCGAAACCGGAATCAAAGTTATCGATCTCATGTGTCCATTTGCTAAAGGAGGAAAAGTTGGTTTGTTTGGCGGCGCTGGCGTCGGTAAAACTGTCAACATTATGGAATTAATTCGAAACATAGCAGTAGAACATAGTGGCTACTCAGTATTCGTTGGTGTTGGCGAACGCACCCGTGAAGGCAATGATTTCTACATGGAAATGCATAATTCCAAAGTGCTTGATAAAGTTTCTTTAATTTACGGCCAAATGAATGAACCCCCTGGTAATCGCTTACGCGTGGCGTTAACCGGTTTAACTGTAGCGGAACATTTTCGTGATGAAGAACGCGATGTCTTATTTTTTGTGGATAATATTTACCGCTATACTCTAGCTGGCGTTGAAGTATCAGCTTTACTTGGACGCATGCCTTCTGCTGTTGGTTATCAACCAACATTAGCTGAAGAAATGGGGACTCTACAAGAAAGAATAACCTCTACTAAATCCGGATCAATTACTTCAATCCAGGCAGTTTATGTGCCAGCAGATGATTTAACTGATCCTTCGCCGGTGACGGTTTTTGCCCATTTGGATGCTACCATAGTATTATCAAGACAAATTGTTGAGCTTGGAATATTCCCAGCTGTTGATCCACTAGCCTCAAATAGCCGCCAATTAGAGCCATCAGTTGTTGGGCAAGAACATTACAATGTCGCGCGCTCAATCCAGAATACTCTACAGCGTTATAAAGAGTTGCGTGATATCATATCCATTCTTGGCATGGATGAACTTTCAGCAGAAGATAAATTAATCGTAAATCGTGCTCGTAAAGTGCAGAGATTTCTCTCTCAACCATTTTTCGTAGCAGAAATATTTACGGGACAACCTGGTAAATACGTGCCACTTAAAGAAACCATTCACGGATTCAAAGAAATTTTAGCTGGCACCTATGACCATTTACCTGAACAAGCTTTCTATATGGTAGGCACAATTGATGAAGCAGTAGAAAAAGCGAAGACGTTGAAGTAAAGAAAGGGGTCAAAAAGCGTGTCGTCATTCGTGTCGAGCGTCCTCTGGCAGAGACCAGAGGAATGCAGGCCCTCGGGCGCTTTTTAACTACCATCATCGGACTTGCATTTGACTGTCATCCTCGGACAAGCGAAGCGCAGATCCAATGAGATGGACTCCCTCTTACTAAACGGCATCTAAAGTGCCAGAATGGTTATTTTTATTTAACC
>MGXJ01000012.1:10362-16444 GCA_001801345.1 Gammaproteobacteria bacterium RBG_16_37_9
CAACAGTTCAACTTGACATAGTAAGCCTCGAAGCCAAGATTTTTTCCGGTCTTGCTGAGATGGTCGTGGTTACAGGAGAAATGGGAGAACTAGGAATTCTACCAGGACACATACCCCTTCTAACCTCAATCAAGCCTGGACAAATTCGCATTACTCTGCCAGGAGGAGCACAAGATGTTTATTATGTTTCTGGTGGCCTAATAGAAGTCCAACCAAGCTTAATCACAATTTTAGCTGATACTGTTACCCATGCTGCTGATTTGGATGAAGCCGCAGCAATTATTGCACGTGAAAATGCCAAAAATTTAATCGCTAACAAAAAAACAAATGTTGATATCACAGACGCTCTAATTCAAATGGCACAGGCGGCAGCAAAACTACGCACAATAAACTTATCGCGTAAAAATAATAAATAATATGAATCTACTACATATCATCATTCTTGCAGCAGGCAAAGGTTCTAGAATGCATTCTAGCGTGCCGAAAGTTTTACACACGCTTGGGGGAAAACCACTGCTAGAACACGTCATACAAACTGCTCAAAATTTGCATCCCAAAAAAATCCATGTTGTTTGCAGCGATAATAGCACTTCAATTCGTGAATGTTTTAATCAGTATGATATTAATTGGGTGGAGCAAACAAAACAATTGGGAACTGGCCATGCAGTAATCCAAGCACTACCATTTATCGAACAAGCATCTCAAGTTTTGATTTTATATGGCGATGTTCCTTTAATTTCAACTACAACTCTAGAACAATTAATTGAAGATATGCCTGCAGAAGGTTTAAGTCTACTCACCGCTAAATTCTCTGATCCAACAGGCTTAGGCCGTATAATACGAGATAATCTAGGGGCAATCACAGCAATTGTAGAACACAAAGACGCTTCGCCACTACAACAAGATATCAAAGAAATTAATAGTGGAATTTTAGCCACTACATCAAAAATATTGAGAAATTATCTACCGCGGTTACATCAACATAACGCTCAAGGTGAGTATTATTTAACCGACATTATTGCCATGCTGCATACTGATAGCATTCCAGTAAATTGCTTGCTAGCAATCAACCCAGAAGAGATAGCTGGAGTTAACGATCAAAAACAACTAGCCAAACTAGAACGACAATATCAAAAAAACATAGCGGATAATCTTATGTCCCAAGGTTTAAATTTAGCGGATCCAACAAGATTTGACGTTCGTGGTAATTTAACTATCGGTAGTGACGTTACAATAGATATCAATGTGATTATTGAAGGTAACGTTGCTATTGATACGTGCACCACCATCGGTCCCAATAATTTTTTAAAAAATACGCGTATAGGTAAAAATGTAACGGTTAAAGCCAGCTGTGTAATTGAAGGTGCTATCATTGATGATAACTGCATTATTGGTCCATTTGCTCGCATTCGACCAAATTCATATTTAGAGAGCGGCTCGCGTGTAGGAAACTTTGTTGAAGTAAAAAATACAAAAATCGGTAAAAATAGCAAAGCCAGTCATTTAAGCTATCTTGGAGATACTATAATTGGAAATGATGTTAATATCGGAGCTGGAACAATTACTTGTAATTACGATGGAGTTGATAAACATCAAACTATAATCGAAGATTTAGTATTTATTGGTTCAAATACCGCTTTAATCGCTCCAATAAAAATCGGCAAAGGGGCGATGATAGGAGCCGGTTCAGTTATTGCTACCGACGCCCCAGCTGACAAATTAACCGTTGCTCGGGTAAAACAAATAACAATAGAAAATTGGTCCAGAAAAAAGAAGGGATAACTCCATGTCATACATTAAAAAAACTCTATTACCAGAAGAAACTATTTCATATTACACCAAACCACATTACATTATTTTTTCCCAGGTTTTGTTGTGGATAATTCTTGCGGTGTTCTCGTTCAAGTTTAATTATGGCACCATGCTCACAGGCCTTCTGTTATTAATGAGTTTATTTAGTTTCATCGGATCGTTAGTTGGCTTTTATTGTTCAGAATATGCAATAACTAATAAGCGCATTATTATGAAAGTAGGTTTTATCCGCAGAAAATCTCTTGAAATATTTTTGGATCGCGTTGAAGGAGTTTATATTGAACAAAGCGTTTTAGGTCGTATTCTAAACTTCGGCACAGTCATCATTGCCGGTGTCGGCGGCACTAAAAATCCTTTCTTTTTTATTCCTGATCCCCTTAAATTTCGCAGTAACGTTCAGCAATTAATGGGGAAAAGTGCTGGGAAGTAAAATAGACCCTCGAACCCCACGCTTGTCATCCTCGTGCTCTTCTACTGTGTCATCCTCGGACAAGCGAAGCGCAGATCCGAGGACCTCAATATTGCATAGTAGATCCTCGGGTCTTCGCCCGAGGATGACAAACGTGCGTCCGAGGATGACAAGTTTTTTCCTACTCAATACCTATAATACTCCGGCTTAAACGGACCATTAATATCGACTCCCATATATTTAGCTTGCTCATGAGTTAACTTACTAAGATGCGCTCCTACTTTTTCAAGATGTAACTCTGCTACTTTTTCATCCAATTTTTTTGGTAATCTATAAACTTTATTTTCATACTTACCTCTATTCTGCCAAAGTTCAATTTGAGCCAATATTTGGTTAGTAAAAGAATTCGACATCACAAAACTCGGGTGCCCAGAAGCACAACCCAAATTTACCAACCTACCTTCGGCTAAAATAATCAGTCTTTTACCATTGGGTAAATGCACAATGTCAACTTGGGGTTTAATATTTTCCCATTTATATTTACGTAGCGAATCGATATCAATTTCGGCATCAAAGTGACCAATATTACAAACTATTGCTAGATCCTTCATCTGCAACATATGCTCATGGGTTATAACTTTAATATTGCCAGTGGCGGTAACAAAAATATCTCCTTGGCTTGCTATTTCATTCATTACAACCACTCGATATCCTTCCATCGCTGCTTGCAATGCGCAAATCGGATCAACTTCAGTAACACAAACATTAGCTCCAACTCCCCTAAGTGACTGCACACACCCTTTGCCTACATCACCATATCCTAGAACAACAGCTGTTTTCCCTGCAATCATCACTCCGGTAGCGCGTTTAATGCCATCAAGCAAAGACTCACGACATCCATACAAATTATCAAATTTAGATTTAGTGACAGAATCGTTAACATTAATCGCTGGAATTTTTAGAGTATTATCACGCTCCATTTCATAGAGACGATGAACACCAGTTGTAGTTTCTTCCGAAACTCCGCAAATTTCTGTTAAAAGTTCAGGAAATTTTTCATGGATCACTTTTGTCATATCGCCACCATCATCGATCAACAAATTTGGACGCCAATTTTTTAATCCAAATAACACCTGTTCAATACACCACCAATATTCTTCTTCACTCTCCTCTTTCCAAGCAAATACCGACACACCAAATTCTGCAATTGCCGCCGCAGCATGATCCTGAGTAGAAAAAATATTACACGAGCACCAGCGCACTTCTGCTCCTAATGCAACCAAAGTTTCGATTAATACTGCAGTTTGGATGGTCATATGCACACAGCCTGCAATACGCGCCGCAGCAAGCGGTTTTTTACCCTGATATTCTTTGCGTAGCGCCATTAAACCTGGCATTTCACCGCGTGCCATATCTATTTCTTTGCGTCCCCAAGCAGCTAAATTGATGTCTTTTATTTTATATTTAATTGGTTGCATAAAGTCCTCTCAGATTAAAGTCGTCCTTTGCTTCGCCTTCGGCACGAAAGTAAAGCGCCGCTAACTAATTCGCTCGTGCCTACGGCTCGCAATGACGAGACAGATAAGGCCATATATAAGTTCAGCAGCTGGCAAAATCTCAAACTTCTTCATCGCTGCAATCATGGCATCACCACTTTGCTCCACTACTTTTATTTTTTCCAACAAAACTTTTGCTGTCAATTGCTCTTGCAAAATCATCTGACTAAATCCTTTATCAACACAATATTTAGCATTTAAAATCTGATCACCGCGACTAGCGCTCTCACCCAGTGGCAACAAAATATTTGGTTTGCGTAGTGCAATTAATTCATAAACAGTGTTAGCACCAGAACGCGCAATCACTAAATCGGAAACTGCTAAAATATGGGTAAATTCTTCGTGTAAATATTCACACTGTTTATACCCAGGATAGTTACAACTTGCGTCAACTTTGCCTTTGCCACAAACATGAACAATTTGAAAGCTATCCAAAATATCTGGTAGAAGCTGGCGCACTACCTGATTAATTTGATCTGCCCCCAAGCTACCACCAAATACCAAAATTATTTTTTTATCTGAGGTAAAACCGCAAATTTCTCGACCTAACTTGGCATTGCCATTTAAAAAATCCTTCCTGATTGGTATGCCGGTAATTACCACTTTTTCCCTATTTTTAACCTGCAAAGCAGTATCGGGAAAAGTAACGCAAATTTTAGTAGCAAAAGGAAAACTTAATTTATTTGCAAGCCCGACGGTCAAATCTGACTCATGAATAATTATTGGTATACGATAAATCCAAGCAGCAACAACTACTGGAAAAGAGACAAAACCACCTTTAGAAAAAATAACTTCCGGCTTTAGTTTAAAACATAAAATGAATGCTTGGATAACCCCATAAATAATTTTGAATGGATCAAAAAAATTTTGCCAACTAAAATAACGCCGCAGTTTTCCAGTTGCAATGCCGTAATATGGAATACCAAGTTTGGTGATTAGCTCTTTTTCAATTCCAGTTTGAGAACCAATATAGTTGATCTCCCATTTTTCTTGGAGAAATTTTTCGATTAGCGCTAGATTTGGCGTAACATGCCCAGCTGAACCACCACCAGTGAAAATAATTTTTTTGAATGTCACTACGCCCCCCTTCTTTGTCATCCCTCGTGCTTCGACGCTAGGGCCTTTATATGCCCCACTGTCATCCTCGGGCGAAGACCCGAGGATCTCCTAACATAGTGTATCGAGATCCTCGGATCTGCGCTTCGCTTGTCCGAGGATGACACCATATTAAATTAAACCTACCTTATATGCTTCAAAATCCCGTCCAACTCATCCAGATTGTTATACTTAATCACTATCTTACCTTTACCCCTTTTAGTATGGTAAATACTAACTGCAGCTGCCAATTTATCAGCAAGCTGTTTTTGCAATTGGATTGTATCTGGATCAGTAAGAGCCTTGATTCTACCCTGTGGTTTTTGCAGTTGCCGCACCAAAATTTCAGTAGCGCGCACCGATAATTTTTTAGAAACAATAATTTTTGCAGCAACCGCTCGCTTGGCTGAATCTAAAGCAAGCAAAGCGCGCGCATGCCCCATCTCAAGCAACCGCTGCTGTATCATTTCTTTAATCTCTTCCGATAAATCCAAAAGACGCAACAGATTAGTTACAGCAGTTCGCGATTTACCAATAGCCGAAGCCGCACTTTCATGAGTCATACTAAATTCAGCAATTAATCTTTGTAAACTGATTGCTGTATCAATTACATTTAAATCTTCCCGCTGGATGTTTTCTATTAAAGATATCGCTATTACTTGCTCATCAGGTATTTCTCGAACAACTACGGGAACTTCTTGAAGTTTAGCTAGTTGAGCAGCACGCCAGCGACGCTCGCCAGCAATAATTTCATAAGCACCACTAATTGGACGCACAATAATCGGCTGGATAATTCCTTGGGTGCGAATTGAGTCCGCAAGCTCAGCCAAAGCCTCTTTATCCATGTCGCGTCTGGGCTGATATTTGCCAGGTTTTAATAAATCAATAGATAAATTGCGTAATCCATGTTTATTATTTTGCGTGCTGGTATTAACAGTTTTGATATCGCTTAATAATTCACTTAATCCTGAACCTAAGCTGCGTTTTTTAGACATAATTCCCTCAATAGACATCTTTCAAAACCAAGTATTTTGGCATAATACAAGGCGCACGTGAAACGAGCAAGCGGATCCTGTTTAAACGCCGTCCCATTATGTTTCTAAATGGGAAACATAACGGGACAAGATTTTTTTACTTAAATGAGCATGCGAGGGAGTCGGGGTTATGCTTCACGGGGCGTATGATACAGGGAAGTAAAGGAATCGAGGCT
>MGXJ01000012.1:16496-25862 GCA_001801345.1 Gammaproteobacteria bacterium RBG_16_37_9
ACTCTCGAAGCAATGAGCAGTTTTGGTGTCTAATTTTGTTTACATATCTCGCCGGCCAGCGCCAAATAAGCCATAGCCCCATATGAATCATGATCATAAAGCAAAGCTGGTAACCCGTAACTTGGAGCTTCTGCTAAACGCACATTTCTTGGAATAACTGTTTTATAAACTTTATCAGGAAAATGTTGCATTAATTGCTCTGATACCTCAAGCGTCAAACGATTCCTGCTATCATACATAGTGCGTAACAAACCTTCTATTTTCAACTCAGAATTAACTGTGCCTTTTAACTGCTCGATAGTGCTAACTAAAGCAGCTAGCCCTTCCAAAGCATAGTATTCACACTGCACTGGAATAATTACTGAAGTTGCAGCTACCAAAGCATTTACAGTCAAAATATTTAAAGATGGCGGACAATCGATAAATATAAAATCATATTTTTCATAAATCGGATTAAGAATTTTGCGCAAAAAATACTCTCGCTCATCCAGTTTTGATAGTTGAACCTCAGCAGCTATAAGCTGTGAATTACCTGGAAGTAAATCATAACCCGCAGTGGTATTGTGAATAACATTTTGAACTGATACAAGATTTAGTAAAACATCAGCTACAGAAAAATCGGTTTTTTCTTTATGAACGCCGCTTCCCATGGTTGCGTTTCCTTGGGGGTCTAAATCAATTAACAAAACCTTTCTTTTTATAGCTCCCAAAGAAGCAGATAAATTTACTGCGGTGGTTGTTTTGCCCACCCCGCCCTTTTGGTTAGTAATCGCTATAATTTTTGTTGCCACAATTAGCTCTTTTTAATTTGATGGTAACCGGTAGCCGCAAGCCCCGTTTAGAAACATAACGGGGTAAACTTTAGCTTGCGTTCTTTTGGCAACGCAGACTAAAGTCTGCGGCTACCGCTTGCGCAATACAACTCTCAATATGTGTCGCTCTTCATTCAGATAAGGCACTTCAATACGATGCACTTCAAAAAATTTAGTAATACCATTTAACTCATTTTGAGGGCTTTTACCCTTCATAATCAATATCTGCCCAAATTTAGCACATAAATGCGCAGTTTTATCAAGAACCATGCTCGTCTTCATAGTTGCGCGAGTTACTATCGTAGCAAAACCACGATCAAAACGGAATTCTTCTATGCGTTTAGTTACAACTTTTATATTTTTAATGTTAAGCGAGAATACCACATGATTTAAAAACGTGGTCTTTTTGTTTGAACTATCAAGTAATACAAAATTCCAATCAGGCAATGCCAGTGCCAGTGGAATCCCCGGAAGTCCCGCTCCAGTGCCAAAATCTAAAATATCTGGTCCCTTGATAAATGGAACAATGGCCAAACTATCAAAAATATGGCGGATTAAAATCGCTTTTGGATCGCAAATGGCGGTTAAATTATGAACTTTGTTCCATTTAGTAAGAAGATTTACGTATTTAATTATATCTTCTTGGGTTGCTTTGGGTAGCTTTAAGTTTAGGGCGTCAAGACCTGATTGTAGTAAATGCATATATGTCATTCCTCGGGCGCACAGTTGTCAATCCTCGTTCTTTTATTATGTGTCATCCTCGGACGAAGATCCGAGGATCTCGACACGCTATGCTAGATCCTCGGGTCAAGCCCGAGGATGACAATTAAAAGGCACCAGAGAGCCTGCCCTCGTGTTTAACACGAGGGTCTATCACACTCCTGTCATACTCGGGCGAAGACCCGAGTATCTAGCATATTCCCCCAAAAAACAAAAAACCCGCGGTTTTAAGCGCGGGTTTTCTGCATTAAATAACAACTTATACAACTAACTTAGAATTGGAAATTCAAACGAGCAAGACCAAGTGTTGAATTGCGACTGACAGGAGCAGTAACAAAATCATAACTCTTGCCATGAGCAAATACAAAGTTCAGGTCAGTATTTTTAAATATATTGACTCCGTATTCACCAACAAATCTCCATTTTGGAATGATTCTCATGAAGTCAACGGTAGAAGGATCAGTAACAGTAGCAGTAACTGCAGAAACCCCAAACCACTTGCCATTACCAGACCATTGCATCCCTAAACCAAAATGGGAATCACGATCTAGAGTTTTAAACGCGTAGTCAGCGTTGACATTAGCGCCCCAGAACTTGGAAGAAGTAGCAGTAGCCATACTCTGTAATGCACCAGTATAGTCAGCAAACATGCTGAAAGCTTTGTAAGCAAAATCAGCGTGCAAGTTAAGACCAGCAGCTGGATCGATTTGGCTAGCGCCATTAGTAGCAGTGCTAGCATTTTCAAACCATGTATGCCTCCCAGGACGATCTGGACTGAAGAATTGGCTACCCCAAAGGTTTTTGATATAGCTTAAAGCAAAATTTACATGCCCATTTGGCACATTGAAAGCATCCAAATGGTCATAATAACCTACTTGAGCACTAAAATTTCTAATGTTTCCTACACTTGAACCTCTTGGATAAACAGATGAGTCTCTAAATGCAGATGCGCTACCATAGAAACCAAAATCGGTAGTTACGCCGGCAACTGCTGACACAGCATTTGTCTGCGCAAGTATTTGAGCTGGACTCATGATTTGGTATGGAGTGTATGGGTTAGAATAAACACCAAATGGCACATATCCCTTTCCAATTTTTGCATAAAATGGATATTTGGCAAGATTTCCAATAGTAACATACGCTTCGTCAGCCACCACATTGTGACTGATACGACGTAATGCTCCAAGTTTACCAGATTTGTTACTAAAAGCACCACCAGCACCGCTATCTTCCATACGAGTAAAATAGTCCGGAGAACCAAAATAAGCCAAATTCACAGTAGCTTTGCTCCAACAGCTCAAGTTAGCATTAACTAACAAATTAACGTTGTTTACATAAAGATCTGTGCTAGAACCAATATCTGTATACATACCAGCTGGATCATGATTGCCGAAAAGTCCAACAACGCTACCAAGACCGCCAACTGTAATACGATTGAACCAACCCTCGCTACAAACTGGGGAGGTAACTGCATTTTGATCGATAACTGCTTGTTGGGAAGCCAT
Organism: Gammaproteobacteria bacterium RBG_16_37_9; assembly: GCA_001801345.1. Lineage (GTDB taxonomy): Bacteria > Pseudomonadota > Gammaproteobacteria > UBA9339 > UBA9339 > UBA9339. The sequence continues at coordinate 19,534 of MGXJ01000012.1, forward strand.
GCTGCTTTTTGCAAAAGCAGGTGCCATCAAACCAAGCATAACTAGTGAAGCAACTACAGGTTTAAGTTTCATCCTTTTTTTTCTCCTAATTTAAATTTAAATTGGAACTTCTTGTCTATAATTCAAACAGCGCACATCTTCTGATAAAAAAAGCGCTATTTTTAACCAGAGCTTCGTATAAACCAAACAACCTAGCTTATACAAGTGCGTCTGCCTCGTAATGCGCAATCAACATGCCGCATGAACCAACCAATAAACCTCTGATTGATATGCTGGCCATTTTATCAAGAAAAACTTAAGTTGCAAGTGTTTTGTTATTTTTCTGATAGATAGCATTAAAAACGAAAAATAATATATGAATTAATTATTAAAATAAACTTAATTTAACTCGCAAAAAATCATTATAAATCAAAATGTAACACAACTAAAAATTATTTGTGCATTATCACTTCAATCTCTGCTACGTCTTTAGGCACAGCTTTAGTTAAAACCTCACAACCATTCTCAGTAACTAAAATATCATCTTCAATTCTTACTCCAATGCCTAGCCATTTATGGTCAATATCATGGATTTCAGGAGAAATATAAATTCCTAGCTCAACTGTAAATACCATACCAGCTTCAAGAACGCGCCACTTATCATCAACGCTATATTCACCAACATCATGAGCATCAAGCCCAAGCCAATGACCAATTTTATGCATAAAAAATGGTTTAAAATCTTGCTTAACAACCAATCTCTCTCTTTCGCCTTCAAGTAGCCCCAACTCTATTAGCCCCCCAGTAATCGCGCGCTCGGCAGTAAGCTGTAAATAATCCCACTTCACCCCGGGACGAACTTGCTTAATCACCTCAACCTGAGCGTTTAATACTATTTCATAAATAGCGCGCTGCTTTGGATTAAATCTGCCATTAACCGGAAAAGTGCGACTTACATCCGAACAGTAATATTGATACTCAACCCCAGCATCTACAAGCACTAGCTCTCCATCAAGTAATTTCTTGTCATTTTTGGAGTAATGGAGCGTGCAGGCATTTTGTCCACCAGCAACTATCGTCTCAAAAGCCTCATGACGGCCTCCAAGGCGGACAAACTCATATAATAATTCTGCTTCTAACTCAAATTCATACATTCCAGGCCTACATTTTTCTATAGCTCTCAAATGCCCTTTAGCAGTAATTTCTGCAGCCTTGCGAATAATTGCTATTTCAGACTTACTTTTTTTAAGACGCATTTCATGGAGAATGTTATTTAGGTTACCTAATAGGTATGGACGCTCCGCTTCACTACTCTCCTTGGAATAAGTTTGATTGAGCCAAAAAGTGACTTTTTGATCAAAATCATGGTCGAAACCAACATTAAAATAAACATTATCCCGACCAGCTAACAACTGCGGCAATATTTTATCAACTTCAGATATCGCAAAAGCTTGATCGGCTCCAAATTCACTGCAAGCTCTTTTTTGGCCAATACACTCGCCATACCAAATCTCTTTCGCACAGTCACGTTCACGGTTAAATAAAATAAACTCGCCCTCGCCCCTACCTGAAATTAAAACTGCAATTGATTCTGGCTCAATAAAACCAGTTAAGTAGTAAAAATCGCTATTTTGACGGTAGGGATACTTTACCTTGCCGCTACGAACACATTCTTTTGCAGCAAAAATAATCGCAACACTGCTAGGACCAAGACGCTTTAATAGCTCATTGCGACGTAATTTAAATTCTTTGGTTTGCATGTAAGCACCTTTTTATTGTGCCATCCTCGAGCTTTTTCTTCTGTCATCCTCGCGTCAAGCGCGAGGATGACAGTAAGGAGGAAACCCTCAGATTAAGACCAAGAGTGACAACCTAATATTCACATAATCCAATTCCCTAGTGACTAACACATAATATCAGAGTTATAATCAAAAACTATTATGGAACTTGAATTAAACGATTTAGAGTCACGAATCGATAAATTAATCGAATTACTGCAACAAGTAAAACTCGAAAATCATTCTTTGCGCAAAAAAATAGCTACTACTAATAATGAAAATATTACCCTGCTGGATAAAAACAAAAAAATCGCGGAATCAATAAGAAAATTAATTTTACAATTAAAAGATGAATTTCCAAAATCATATTAAAACCATACCATAAAGTGCTTAAAATATGCCAAATTCAGAATTAGATATAACCGCTGTCAACATCATGGGTCGAGAATTTAAAATTAAATGTCCCAAAGACAAAACAGCAGAGTTACAAAAAGCCGCTGCATACTTAAATGGCAAAATGAAAGATATTCAGCATGGAGATAAATCTATAACTATGGATCGCATCGCCATCGCAGCTGCTTTAAATATCGCTCACGAACTAATACTGGAAAAACAGCATTCTCAAACAAACACTAGTCATCTAAAAGAATCAAATAAGCACTTCTCTAATCTAAAACACAAACTTGATCAAGCATTGGCAAACTCTGCCGAGTAATGATATAATCCGCATGCTCTACTGTATGCGCCAGCAAGACTAGTTTTTGAATCGATAAGCTCGCGTAACATGTGGTTGGTGCGCTGATGCTACTATGCAAACTTATGTTTATGATAAGCAGCAAAAGCATTACCACTGACCAACACTTTGATACCTGGGTTCAGAACGAATCTTACAGCGATATTGTGGAGCTTTTATTGTGACAATCGATCTAGAAATACTACGCAAACAAATCAAAAAAAAGTTACAAAATATCACTCCAAAATCTCGAGCTATATCTTCAAAAAATATTGCAACAAAAATCATTAACAGCGAAATATTTATCCACAGTCAAAATATCGCATGTTATATCCCCATAGAAAATGAAGTTGATACCCGATTAATCATTGAAACCATTTGGCAACAAAGCAAAAATTGCTATCTCCCAACCCTGCCCCCAAACACAAAAAAACACCTATGTTTTGTTAAATTTGCACCAAATGATAAGCTTTCAAAAATAAATAAAATCTTTGAACCGAGCGTTATACCAATCGCAAATAAGTTTCCAAGATATTTTAATTGCAGAACTAATACCCTTGGTAAAATGAATTTAGGCGCGAAGCCTAGCTCTGAGCGCCCGGACCCCGTTTGGAAGCATAACGGAGCAAGGTTTACTCCTTCCGTAAATGAAGAGCGCAAAGAGCTCAAACAACAAAGCTTGCCCCGTTGTGCTTCTAAACGGGGCATAAATTCATTTTACAAAGGGTATGCCCCTGAAAAAATAATCTCTCCAACAAATTTAGATTTAGTAATTGCACCTCTCATTGGGTTTAATAATAAACGCTTTCGTCTTGGCCGCGGCGCTGGTTGTTATGACATCACTTTTGAATTTAAACGCTATATCAAAAACCCCTCCAAACCCTATCTTCTCGGCATAGGGCATAAATGCCAATATGTCGAATTTGATCCCAATCCATGGGATGTGGTTATGGATGAGATTATTACTGCATAGTACTTGTTAAACCTAAAAAGAGGCTGCTGTAATCTAAATTTTATTTGTCATCCTCGGGCGTAGACCCGAGGATCTCGACATTCTATGTTAGATCCTCGCGTCAAGCGCGAGGATGACAGTAGAGAGTACAGGGATAACAGCTGTTTTCGAATTGTGACGCTTTCATAAAACTCCGGTTATATCTATTTCTAAATGTGCTATACTTTCTTTACTAAATTATCATACAAACTTTTATTTTATGTCAGATGACGCAACTAAAAATAACAACTCCCAAGAGCAACCCCAAGACCCACCCTTATTTAGGAAAGAAGTTTTACAACATAAAAAAGGAAATTACTTAGGCAAAACTCTTATAATCACTCCAATATCTTTTTCAATTTGGACCTTCGTGATATTTTCTATTGCAATCGCGCTCGGACTATTTTTATATTTTGGCAAATATTCCAAACGCCATGAAGCGCCAGGAATGCTTATTCCCAATAAAGGATTAATTCATGTTTATGCAAAAACTCAATCTCCCGGTATTGTCACAAATATATTTGTCCAGCAAGGAGATAAAGTCACTCAAGGGCAACTTCTTTATCTCATCTCTACAGAGCAACACACATTGTCTGAACAAGGCGCAGTTGCCCAACAAATAGAATCGCTAGAAAAGCAAATAACCTCCCAAAAAAGCAGACTTGCCCTGTCTGAAAAGAATGTAGCTCGTTATAAAAAATTATCCGAACAAAGAATTATTTCAGATGAAGATTATCAAAAACGTTATGATGAATATTTAAACATCCAGATTGTTTTAAACGAACTAGAACAAAAATTAATCCAAACAAAAGGAGCTGGAGATTACGCAATCCGCGCATCAAGCGATGGCACTATCTCAGCGTTAATTGCGATGGTTGGCGATCGCGTAACTGGAGACAAACCATTAGCATCCATTATCCCAAGTGGAGCCTCATTACAGGGTGTATTATTTGTGCCAACCGGATCAATTGGCTTTGTTAAACCAGGACAAAAAGTTTTGTTGAAATATGATGCCTACCCTTATCAGAATTTCGGCTTATACGAATCAACTGTAGATCGAATCGATAAAAGCGTTCTGTTCCCGAAAGATCTCGATACTTATATATCATCAGACCCTAAAACACCCTATCTAACTAATACTCCATTTTATCGAGTTATAGTTAATTTAAAACAACAAACTGTCGCCGTCTATGGCAAACCATATCCGCTTACAGCGGGCATGACATTACAAGGCTCAATGCTAGGAGATAAGCGCAATATTTGGCAATGGATTCTGGACCCAATTTATAATCTTAGAGGAACTCTAGCAACGCCATGAATAAAATAACAACACGCCTACAATTTTCTTTTGGTAAAAAATTACCAATGGTTCGCCAGACAGAAGTTGCTGAATGCGGCCTAGCTTGTCTGGCAATGATTGCAAGCTATCATGGCTATAAAACAGATCTTTTAACTTTACGCCGGCAATTTTCAATCTCTCTTAAAGGAAGCAAATTACAAGATTTAATTGATCTTGGCAGAAAACTCAAATTATTAAGTAGAGCAGTAAAACTAAATTTAGAAGATTTAAAATATTTAAAAACTCCTTGCATTCTTCACTGGGATTTAGACCACTTTGTTGTTTTAAAAAAAGTCAGCGGTAAAACCGCTATCATCCACGATCCGGCGATTGGCATTATTAAGTATAAAATGTCTGAAGTCTCAGATCATTTTACTGGAGTAGCTATGGAGCTTACTCCAGCATCCGATTTCACCAAGAAAAAAGACAAAACAAAACTGCGCTTAATGGATCTCTGGCACTCAATCACAGGAATAAAACTTCCGCTAGCTCAAGTTATTTTACTTTCTTTAGCTTTGGAAGTTTTTGCTATCGTAAGTCCTTTATTCATGCAGCTAGTAACCGATCATATTCTTGTTGCCAATGATTTCTCTCTGCTTCATGTTCTTGCCGCCGGCTTTGGCTTGCTAGCCATCATCCAAGTAATAACAGAGTATGCGCGCGCTTGGATTATCATGTTTTTAAGCAATATCTTAAATATTCAACTTACAGCTAATTTAGCCCATCATCTGTTTAAACTGCCGCTTGATTTTTTTGAAAAACGCCACATGGGAGATATCGTCTCTCGCTTTGGTTCTATAGGCGCAATTCAACAAAAAATCAGCACTGACTTCGTCGAAGGTATCGTTGATGGGTTTATGGTTATTGCTACTTTAGTCGTAATGTTAGTTTACAGTTATAAATTAGCCGCAATAGCATTTGCCGCTTTAATGCTTTACATCGTAATACGAATATTATTTTATCCAACTTTTAAACGACAAAATCAAGAACTTTTAGTCGTATCAGCCAAAGAGAATTCAATTTTTATGGAAAGCATTAGAGCAATTTTGCCCTTAAAAATTTTTGGCAAAGAAGCTCAAAGAGAAAATATTTGGCAAAACACTTATGCTGAAAAATTAAACACCGGCATTCATGTTGGGAAATTGGGCTTAATTTATAGATTAATTAATCACTTTATTTTTGGCACGGAAAATATAATTATCATAATACTAGGCGCTACTGCAGTCATGAACCATGAATTCACTATCGGTATGTTGCTTGCTTATATCTCTTATAGTGGACAATTCACCAGCAAAGCCCAAGCGATGGTTGATAAAGTAATTGAATACAAAATGATTAGCATCCACTTAGAACGAGTAGCGGATATTGCACTAACAGATCCTGAAAAAGATCCAAAAAGCGATACGGCAGCACCAAAAACCATGCAAGGCGGTATTCAAATAAAAAATCTCTGCTTTAGGTATTCAGAACAAGATCCATATATCTTTAAAAATCTTAGCTTTGAAATAA
>MGXJ01000012.1:25892-33248 GCA_001801345.1 Gammaproteobacteria bacterium RBG_16_37_9
CGGTAAAACGACTCTAATGAAAGTATTGTTACGCCTTCTTACTCCATCATCAGGAGATATTTTTGTCGACGGTGTAGATATCAATAAAATGAGCTTGCACAATTATCGATCGCAAATCGCTGCAGTAATGCAGGATGATACTCTTTTAAGCGGGTCCATCGCCGAAAATATCTGCTTCTTTGACACTAAACCAGATCAAGACCACATCCACGCCTGCGCCAAGCTTGCTGCCATTCACGAAGATATTATTAATATGCCGATGGCTTATCAATCACTTGTAGGAGATATGGGAACAACTTTATCTGGCGGACAAAAACAACGGGTTTTACTTGCAAGGGCTCTGTATTCGCAACCTAAAATTTTATTTTTAGACGAAGCCACAAGTCATCTAGATACCCATAATGAAAGCATAATTAATCATCATGTAAAGCATATCGGCATCACTCGCATCATCGTCGCCCACCGCAAAGAAACCGTGGCAATCGCAGATAGAGTGATAGACTTGGAAGCTTTGATTAAGGAAAATATGGCTGGGGAAGTTTAGATGTAAAATCGCAAGTTCATAATGAATTGGCTTACAAGACATCAGATTGTTACAACATACAGCAAGATTCTATAGCTTGTCCCATTTACTAAGAGATCCTCGTATCTTCGCTGCGCTTCGTCCGAGGATGACATGATCAAACCACATTCTGCACTTGCTCGCGCATCTGTTCAATCAGCACTTTCAATTCTATCGCAGATTGAGTTATTTCAGCATCAATTGACTTTGATGATAGAGTATTTGCTTCTCGATTCAACTCTTGCATCAAAAAATCTAACCGCTTACCAACCATGTCACCATCATCTATTATCCGCAAAACTTCTTTGGCATGCACCTCTAAACGATCGATCTCTTCGGTTATATCGATTTTTTGCGCAACATAAACCATCTCTTGTTCTAAACGCGACTGGTCTAAACTTGCAACCACATCCTCTAAGCGTTTTATAACTTTCTGTCGATAATTATTTAATATTTGCGGGATCTTATTTTTTACTTTGCTAACTATATTTAACACTTCTTGTAATTTATCTTGCATTACTTTAGCTAGAGCCAAACCTTCCCGCTTACGAGTAACAACTAATTCTGCTAAAGATTTTTCAAATAGTTGTAAAACCATATCTTGCGCAAGCCCAGGATCTTCTTCAGCGGTTTGTAAAACCTGGGGCCAAGATAAAATTCTCATCGGATCAATAGTTGACATAGGTAAATAAGTTTTTATCTCACTAACTGCATCTACTAATTTTTTAACTAACTCTTTATTTAATACAAGATTTGACTCGCCTTGTTCGCCGTGGTCAAATCGAAGACTGCATTCAACGCGCCCTCGATGCAGCTGCTTCTGCAACTGCAGCCTAATATTAGCTTCAACTTGACGAAAAGCTTCAGGCATTTTTAATGCACAATCAAAATAACGGTGATTGACAACGCGAATCTCCCAAGTTGCCATCCCCCAATCACCTTGATCCGATAATCTTGCAAATGTAGTCATGCTTTGAATCATATTTTATACCTCTTAACCTAAAAAGAGCAGTTGAAATCTACTGCAAGCGTTTAATATAATGAATCTAGTAATTTTTTTTGAAAATTTTTTCTCACCGTAGTAGTAACTACTGCCTCGAAAAAATTTTCAAAATAAAATCCCTATCTTCAATATCTTAAACGCTTTCGCTACGATTTCAACTGCTCTTTTTAGGTTTAAAAAAATTAACGTTAACTGCCCTAGTTATACTAACAATATTTAGTATATAAATAATAAAATAGCAATAAAAATTGTAACTATTATTCATATAAATCATAATAGAAGCAACAATGGTTTCACTTGGAGAAAATTTATGCGCCTTAACAATCGTGGTTTTAACGAATTACGCCAAATCAACATCACTCGCAATTACAATAAACATGCGGAAGGTTCGGCATTAATAGAGTTTGGCGACACCAAAGTTATCTGCACAGCCTCTGTGATAAGTGGCGTCCCAAAATTTCTCAAAGATAGCAATCAGGGTTGGTTAACTGCTGAATATGGGATGCTGCCTCGCTCTACTCACACCCGCATGGATCGCGAAGCAACCCGCGGCAAACAAGCAGGCCGCACCCAAGAAATACAACGCCTTATTGGACGCTCTCTTCGTTCTATAACTGATCTTAAGGCAATAGGTGAAAATACTATAACCATAGATTGCGATGTGATTCAAGCCGATGGCGGCACCCGCACTGCCGCTATAACAGGTAGTTGTATTGCTCTGACTGATGCTATTGCTTACCTCCGACAAAAACTTAAATTAAAGACAAATCCGTTAAAGCAACTAGTCGCCGCAGTTTCTGTAGGTATCTGGAAAAGTAATTTGATAATTGATTTGGATTATGACGAGGATTCAAATGCTGATACCGATATGAATGTTGTCATGACTGAAGATGGAAATTTTATTGAAATTCAAGGCACGGCAGAACGTGGCACCTTTAATCAGCATGAATTAAACTCGATGCTCGATCTTGCAAAAATTGGTTTGAAACATCTGTTTGAAAAGCAGAGAGCAAGTCTTGGCGACCTGCTGTAGGTTTTAACTGCTCTTTTTAAGTTTTAAAACTTCTGAATTTAGGATTATTATTAAGCATGCCTTTGCACTTAAACAACATTGCTAAGGCTTTGGTCCAGGAGATTCAGGTTCAGGTTTAGGTTCTTTCCCCGACGATTTAACCTGCTGCTTTTTTCGTTCTTGTAAAAAAAGGATACTTAAGGAATCTGCTTTATTCTTTTCTTTCCGTACAATTTCTTTCTGCTCATCCCCTGTTTTAACTCCTACCCTATCAGGAGAATCGATAACTCCTTTTACCATTGTTGCTAGCTTAGCACTTGTTATGTCTTCTAGTTTTGCGCCAGGGTTCTCATTTAAGTATTTGTGCATCACAGCAATTAATTTCCGCTGATCCCTATCGTCCAGAGTTATGCCTCCTTTTTCCTTGCTCTTCTTATCTGCTTCTAAATACTGAACAAAATTGCCAACAAATTGCGCCGCCTCAAATAATCTTTCCGTGTAATCACTATGATGTTCTAAAGTAACCCTTTCTGCAGTGCATTGAATTTTTCCAGTAGAGTCAGAAGAAAGTTTATATACACTTTCTAAAACCATCAGGGGATCCCCTTCAGCTATAGGTTTTTCAGGATCAGGATCAGGATCAGAATCTGCATCTGGATCATCCAAACTTGAAGATCTTAGAGCCTTAACAGTAAGTGTTTCCCTCATGACAATTTCATTACCATGAACAACAATATCAAACCCTGGAACAACATCTTTACTATGACTCCCTCCCACTATAACCCCCAATCTACTTCCTATTTTAAATAAAGAGGTTTGCAGCATATGTAGATAACCACCCTGATGCATATATTTAGTCAAATTATCTAACATTGCTTTCTTTTTTTCGTCCATTGCTGTCTTTTTTTCGTCCTGAATTCCTAGCAAATATTTTTTCCAAATTCCCTCTAGTTCTCCTACAGTCACCTCTCTTACGACAGTTTCTCCTTTTCCATTAATCTTTATATATCCTTCATTAATAAAAATTTGTTCCAATGAAATACCACCAATGAAAATCTGTTTTCTATCCCTATTCCAATCTTTCAAACACTGAGTTATATCTGCTGATTTATTTTCACTAGGGTCGATTAGATCGTTCCATATCTGAGTCTTAGGAGTCTCAAGAGTCTTAGGACGCTTTTGGGCTGGACTTTCGACTAGCAGTTGCTCTTTGTCTTTGGCTGCTTGCTTTCCTCTTCCAATCCTTTTAAAAAAACTAATCATTATAATCTCCTGTCATTTTAAAAATTAAAACACCCCATCACACTTAGTGTGACAAAACTTGCAATTACCACCGTCGTCTAAGTGATATTCGGCAATCTCATAATTATCACGTGCAATTATGCAATTTTTACAATTGTAACAAAAAGTTTTAGCGCCCTCGGGATGATAGACATTGCCAGTATAAACATAACGCAGGCCATTTTTCATCGTGATATCTCGCGCTTGGATCAAAGTTTCTAGTGGGGTGCTTGGTTTATCCAACATCTTCCAATCCGGATGAAAAGCGGTATAATGCACTGGAACATCTATGCCTATATTTTCCTTAATCCAAGTTGATTGTTTCTCTATTTCAGCAGCAGAATCATTTTCATCTGGGATCAAAAGACTAACAATCTCAAACCAAACATTAGTATATTTTTTTAAATATATTAAAGTTTCAAGCACTGGCTGCAAATGAGATCCTGTTATATCTTTATAAAATCTCTCAGTAAACCCTTTAAGACCAACAGTTGCCGCGTCCATATAAGAAAAAAATTCTTTACGCGGCTCATCACAAATATAACCATTAGTAACCGCTACAGTTTTTAGCCCTAATTTATGACATTCTTTAGCGACATCAATTGCATACTCCATAAAAATAATCGGCTCATTATAAGTAAAAGCAACGCTTTTACAGCCGTATTCTTTGGCAATTTTAGCAATGTTTTCTGGCGTAGCGTTTTTATTTAATATATCAGTTTCACGAGCCTTACTGATATCCCAATTTTGACAAAACTTACAAAGCAAATTACATCCAGCAGTGCCAAAAGAATATGCTTTTGATCCTGGCAAAAAATTATTCAGGGGCTTTTTTTCTATGGGATCGATAGCAAGACCGCTAGATCTGCTATGAGTGGTTAATACAATTTGATCATTGGCCCGCATTCTCACAAAACAAATGCCGCGCTGCCCTTCATTTAGCTTACAAGCTTGTGGACAAAGATCGCACTGGATCCTTCCATTTTCTAGTTTATGCCAATACTTTGTTGGATGAAATTGTGGTAACATAATCACCTAATAGACAGGAGTTTTATCTATGATAATCTACCCCAATGTCGCCGGCAAGTTTTATCCAGATAATCCCGCAGTTTTGCGTCAAGATATTTTAAATATGCTGGATAATGCTGCTGACAAAGCAAATTTACCGCTACCAAAAGCTATTATTGCGCCACACGCTGGATATATTTATTCAGGCCAAGTAGCAGCTTCAGCATATGTCTGCCTTGCAAAAGCTAAAAACCAAATCAAGCGCGTAGTATTATTTGCCCCAGCTCATCAATATCCAGTAGATGGCATTGCAACAACTAATGCTAAATCTTATCTTACCCCGCTTGGTCAAATTGCAATTGATCAAGAAACCATATCCAGCCTTTCGTTTCCCTATTTAAATGTAATTGAAGAAGCTTTTAGTTCTGAACATGCGGTTGAAGTGCATTTACCATTTTTGCAATTAACTTTAGGAAGTTTTTTGCTAGTGCCGCTATTAGTCGGCTCAGCTGCAGTTAGTGAAGTAGAAAATATCCTAGAAGAATTATGGGGCGGACCTGAAACTCTAGTTGTTATTAGTTCTGATTTAAGCCATTATCACCCTTATAAATTAGCTAAAAGCTGGGATAAAGACACCGCAGATGCAATTATCGCATTAAATCCTGATGGGTTATCTTATGAGCATGCTTGTGGTGCAACAGGTATCAAGGCATTACTGGGCGTAGCAGCCAAGAAAAAGATGCATGTTTTGCAACTAGATTTACGCAACTCAGGGGATACCGCAGGATCTAAAGATAATGTGGTTGGTTACGGGGCATTTCATTTTGGGTAAACATGATGAATTATAAAGCGGTAGCCGCAGGCTTTAGCCTGCGTTGTTGGCATAGTGCCAATCTAAATACGCAAGCTAAAGCTTGCGGCTACCGTTGCAGCATTCAAAAGAAATAACAAAATTATGAACAACTACAACTCAGAAGAAAAACAAATTTTATTAAAGATAGCAGATGAAGCTATAAAGTTTGGCTTGGAAAAACATCGGGTTTTACCAATTAAACTTGAAGATTATCCCGAAAAACTACGAATAAACGGCGCAAGTTTTGTCACACTTGAAATTAACAAACAACTACGCGGCTGCATCGGAACTCTTGAAGCTTATCAGCCATTAATCCAAGATGTTGCGCAAAATGCGTATTCTGCAGCGTTTGACGACCCAAGATTTCTTCCTCTAACTGCAGAGGAATACTCAAAGCTAGCTATACATATTTCAATCTTATCCCAACCAACCCAAATGTCATTTACCTCAGAAGAAGATTTACTTAAACAGATATGCCCCGGCATTGATGGCTTAATTCTTTCAGATTGCGGCTGTCGCGGAACGTTCCTGCCTTCGGTTTGGGAATCACTACCACAACCAGAATCATTCTTACAACATCTAAAATTAAAAGCTGGCTTGCCTGAAGACCATTGGTCAAAAACTTTAAAAGTAGAAAGATATACTGTAGAGATGGTGGAATAAAATGTTATCAAGTATCGCTATTGTCGGCCGACCCAACGTTGGCAAATCAACTTTATTTAATCGCCTGACTCGCTCTCGCAACGCGCTTGTATGTGATATCCCTGGATTAACGCGTGATCGCCAATACGGCACCACCAAAATTAATAATCAAGATGTAATAGTAATTGATACCGGCGGAATTGGTGAAACCGAAACATTCATTGAAACCTTAATGGCAAAACAAACGGAGCTGGCCCTAAAAGAAGCACAAATAATCCTGTTTTTATTAGATGCTAAAAGCGGTCTTTTACCTACCGATGAAATTTTAGCGCGCAAATTACGTAAATTAAATAAACCAATTTTTGTTGTTGTAAATAAAATTGATGGCAAAGATGTTGATATTGCAGAAGCTGATTTCCACTCTTTAGGCTTAGGTGAATGCTTTGCAATTTCAGCAGAACATAATATTGGCATTGACGAGTTAATTACAGAAGTTGCGGCCAAGCTACCAAAACCACTAGAAGTAGAAGAATCAGAAACCGATAAAAAAACAATTAAAATAACTTTTGTAGGTCGCCCCAATGTCGGCAAATCAACTCTAGTCAATCGGATTTTAGGTGAGGAACGATTGATTGTGCACAATCAACCAGGAACCACTCGTGATAGCATTTTTATAGATTTTAACCGCCATGGCAAAGATTATATTTTAGTTGACACCGCAGGCGTTAGACGACGCAGTAAAATACATGAAAAAATAGAAAAATTTTCTATTATTAAAACATTGCAAGCGATAGAAGCTACAAATATTGTAGTGTTTTTAATTGATGCCACAGAAAATATCACCGATCAAGATCTAAAATTATTAGGTTTTGTTTTGGAAGCAGGTAAAGCTATCGTTATTGCAGTTAACAAATGGGATAATCTTGAATCAATGCAACGCGACAAAATTAAAAGTGAACTTGAAAGACGCTTAACCTTTCTTGATTTTGCTAAAA
>MGXJ01000012.1:33370-33514 GCA_001801345.1 Gammaproteobacteria bacterium RBG_16_37_9
GGCGGTGAACAGGCATCAACCACCAATGGCACATGGCCGTGAAATAAAATTACGCTATGCTCATGCGGGACATTATGCGCCGCCCACTATTATTATTCATGGCACTCGCGTTGATCTTTTACCAGAAAGTTATCGCCGCTATTT
>MGXJ01000013.1:0-2139 GCA_001801345.1 Gammaproteobacteria bacterium RBG_16_37_9
TCTCTTTCTTAGTAAATTCTACCAACTCTGGATCAAAGGCACTTACAGAGCTAGAGCTAGAGCTGGAACTAGAACTACTGCGCATTGCCATAACATTCACAATCTGCGTAAAATAGATACAAAATATAAACGAAATTAAAATAGTTTTTTTAAGCATTTGTGTTTCCCACCAGAAATATTCGTATACAACAATGATAGTATATTTGATTTTAACAAACATTAAGGTTTTCTTAAGGGATAGATTTTAGAACAATTAGGATCAGGTCTTATTTGGGCTCTCTTCTCTTTGTTTTATCTCGATTGTTACATTATTCATTCTAACATAACCGCTACTACTAATTCCCTTATAAGTAAATCCTGTTAGCCATAATGGCGAAAAATGAATGGTTGTGGTCCCATTCTTTTTTGTAAGATCATAATAGATAGGATCTAAATAAAGAACATTATCATAAAAACAAACGCCCAGCTTAGTTTTAGAATCATTATCAGATTGATGCTCGATCGCAATATCACTACATTGTCCTTCAAAAATCGTGAATTTTACTGGCTTATAATTTTGCCAATTTATAAATGATGGTGGAAACATAACTTTTCCATCAAAAACTGTGACTTCTAAAAACTCATTACCCAATTTCTGATTTCCCTGTTCTTTTATTATCTTTTTACGCTCTTTCGCAGCTTGGTTATAACTAGCCAGCAAACTTTTTTGTTTTTCTGGGCTATAGCTCGTCCACTCGAGTTCACTGATACCAAGCAATACAGGATTATTAGCACAACCCAATAAAAAAATGTGCACTATAAATAATAAAAATATTTTTTTCTTCATCGTAAACATAATCAACATGCAATCAAAAAACGCAAGCTAAAGCTTGCGGCTACCAACAGCTATAACAAACTATAAGCTGCTTAGCTAACCACTTGGCAGCAAATTCAACCAACTGGACTGGACCTCTAAATTTTTTACTGCCCAAGTTGCTGAGGTTGTGGCAATGGTGGCGGTAGTGGTGGTAACTGTGGAAGTTGTTCTGGTATCTTTGGCATCGCATTCTGACCAATATTGACATCCATACTTAAATCATCTGGATATGCTTCTTCAGGTGAGATCATTTGCACATCAGGATTTGTAGTTGTCGAATTAGATGCCGCAGCCACATCACTAACTACCACTGGACTTTGTGCAGCCGCTGCCTGGGCTTGGGATGGAGCTGGGGATTGAGTCTGGATTACTGACGCATCGCTTACATTTTGCTGCCCAGATACCTGGATTGGGTTTGATTGCTGAGATTGATTTTGAGAGCTCTCAATAGCCGCTGCTGGAGCATTACCAGGTGTGGCCAGCACACTAGCAGGCGGCAAGGCTGGCGGGTTTACTTGAGTATTTTTCTCATTCGTTACTTGGTTATTTTGGTTCAATAAAGTTTGAGAGCTAGAATCAACACTATTAACCGCTGGTGCTACCGCACTTTCTTGTTGTTGATCAACATCAATGGTTGTTATTGTGCTTTCTTCTTCTTTACCACATCCTGTAAGACCTAATGCCACTATTGCTAGAAAAATAAATAATAATTTATTACGCATACTGGAATCTCCGATTAAATAGATAAAATATCGAAAAGTAGTTTAGACTAATCAGCTTCAATAGCAAGATCTGTAGTAAAAAAACCGGTGTAACCGTAAAAAATATAATCATTTAAATCGCAAAAATCTTAGTTCTCTTATAATAAATAAATTCTTTATTAATCAATTAGTTGAATTAGAGGATGCATCAAAACAAAAAAACACGAAAATTCAGTCTAGCTTTTTGGGATACGCTTTGATAATGTTTAGCGCTGTGCAAAAATCATAACGTTACCTAAAAGAGGATAAAATATGGGTTTGCTAAAAAACAAACGCGCATTGATAGTTGGTGCGGTTAATAATTATTCCATTGCCTACGGGATCGCCAAATGCATGCATCGAGAAAAAGCGGAACTTGCCTTCACTTATCAAAGCGAAAAAATTAAAGAACGTGTGGAAAAAATAGCTGAAGAGATGAATTCAAATATTGTTTTTCCATGTGACTTAGCCTATGACGATCAGATAAATGATTTATTCAGCAATTTAAAAAATCACTGGGATAAATTTGATATTTTGGTTCAT
>MGXJ01000013.1:2205-5073 GCA_001801345.1 Gammaproteobacteria bacterium RBG_16_37_9
AGCGCACGATATAAGCAGCTATAGTTTTTCGGCTTTGGCAAAAGCAGCTTATCCATTAATGAAAGACAGCAAAGGAGCTCTGTTAACCCTATCACATATCGGCGCAGAAAAAGCATTAATCAACTATAACGTTATGGGCCTTGCAAAAGCTAGCCTTGAAGCTAATGTTCGCTATTTAGCAAATTGTCTTGGTCAAGATGGAATAAGAGTTAACGGTATTTCCGCTGGCGCAGTAAGAACTCTAGCCGCATCAGGCATAAAAAATTTCCGCAAAATGTTAACTTATGGTGAAAAAGTTTCCCCTCTTCATCGCAATGTAAGCACAGAAGAAGTCGGCAATGCCGCTGCATTTTTATGCTCGGATTTAGCTTCAGGAATTACTGGCGAAATTTTGCATGTTGATGCCGGGCTTAACATTGTTTGCTTCCCAGGAATTGATGTGTTTACTTGATTTAAGAGTATGATGACAGAAAACTCTGATTTTTAAGGTAAGTAGTGGAACTATACCCTTCGTAAAATGAATTTAGGCGCGGCGCCCAAGGTTTTCGCACCCGGAGTTTACTTTTACGTAAATGAGGAGTGCTAAAAACTTGGGCAACAAAGGATAAATTCATTTTACGAAGGGTATGCCTACACCAACACTTCCTCAGCATTAACAATCATAGCAGCAGTTCTTGCGGCAGTATAAAGCCAATCGCTCAAGCGGTTAAGATAAATACCTATTATTTCAGCATTATCATTAGAATCAGCCAACCTAAAAGCCACTCGCTCGGCTCGCCGACAAATCACTCGAGCCAAATGAATACGCGATGCACACTCACCACCACTAGGTAATATAAAAGATTTTAAAATAGGCAACCGCTGACTCATAGCATCTATTTCAATTTCAAGCTTACTAATTTTATGAGGATTAATAGCGTATTTTTGTCCAGAAAATAAATGTGTATTTAACTCGAACAATTCTCTTTGAATCCGGTAAATTTGCTTTAACAGTTCATTGAAATCTTGGTTATAGCTTAAACATTCTGCAGCATACCCTAAAAACACGCTAAGCTCATCGACACAGCCATAAAGTTCAATTACATCTGAATATTTTTTAACACGCTTATTATTACCAAGGCTAGTAAATCCATCATCACCAGATTTTGTATATACTTTACTCATTACCGATCTTCAACTTTATCTGTAATTTCAATCTTAGCTTGGCGCATCAAATTATTCATAAGCGATTGATAATCGTATTGTCCAAACGCTTCTGGCAAAAACTTTATAATATTATCCATCTTTGAAATTTCTTTAGATGATTTATCCTCGTATACTTTATCTAAACGCAATACTGCATAACTACTATTTAATTCAACTACTGCAGCGGAAATATCGTGAGACTTTGGCTTAGCCAAACCAAAAGCAGCTGCTATTAATTTAGCAGCAGCGGTTCCAGCTTGGCCATACTTAGCACCAAGTGTTGTATGCCATGCTAACCCATACTGGATTGCAAGCTGAGTTTGAGTTTTGCCACTGCGTATTGCTCCGAGTAATTCATTAGCAAGATCAGCATCTCTTTTCTGAGATAATTGTTGCCGTATTTTTTGCATAATAACTGCTCGCACTTGATCCAGCGGCTGCACTTTCTCTGGAATGTGATCTTTGATACGTAAAACCACTACTTTACCAGCATTCACTTCAATTAAATTGCTATTGTAACGTTGCTTTAAAACTGGATCGCTAAAAGCAGCATTAATAATTTTATTATTCAATAAAATTCCATTTTTGCTGCCATCTCTAGTTACCAATTCTGTCGCTTGAATTTTCAATCCAAGTTCTTTGGCAGCAGGTTCTAAACTATCAGGATTAGTGTAAACCAAATCAGTTAATCTGTCGCTTGCTTCAGAAAAAGCTTGCGTTAACTGCTGGCGCTCATATGCTTGTTTAACTTTTGTAGCCACGCTTGAATATGGCTTAATTTTTGCTGACTGAAAAGAATCGATATGGCTCTGATAGAAAGCTTTTAATTGTTCTTCGTTAGGTTTAATTCCAGATCGCAAGCTATCAGAAGACAACTCTACATATTGAATGCTAATTTTTTCTGGAAGCAAAAAATCGTTTTGATGTTCTTCATAATATTTTTTAACAACATCTGCAGAAATCGCCACTGTGTTAGCAAACTTTTCTGGTGACACAATAAAATAACCAAAGTCGCGTCGTTGTGTAACCATTTTTCTTAGTAACTCAGCTTCATTTGGCAACACAAAAGCGCTACTTGAGATTCCTTTTTCTAGCTGTATTTGTAAAAAGGTATTTCCTAAATCATCAAAAAATGCTTGTTCTGAATGAAATAAGTTGCCTACTATTTGCTGAAAACGAGAAGCAGAAAACCGCCCATCAACTTGAAAAGCTGGCATACCACCAACTTCACCCCATAGTTGTCTTTTGCCAACTCCTAATCCCATTTTAGTTACTGCTTGTAAAAGAACTTGCTTTTTGATTAGTTGCTGCAAAACATCGCGCTTGAGCTGTGCTTGAACTTTTTGATCAAATGCGAAGTCTGGGCCATGCTGTAACATCTCAATACGCTTGGCTTTATCATACGCAACATCTAATTGTCTTTGCGTTATTTCTTCACCATTAACTTTTGCGGCTGCTTGATGAGCGCCGCTACGTAAATAATTCTGAACTCCCCACAAGGCAAAAGTTAAAGCTATAATAAAAGCTATAACTCCGGCCACCCAACCCTGAATCTTATCGTGCATACTTTGCAACATAGCACCATCCCCTGATTTATTTTTTTATATTACAATATGGCGGAGCGGACGGGGCTCGAACCCGCGACCTCCTACGTGACAGGCAGGCGTTCTAACCAACTGAACT
>MGXJ01000013.1:5163-8093 GCA_001801345.1 Gammaproteobacteria bacterium RBG_16_37_9
TGAGCTAAACACCCATAACCAACTTTCTTCAGCAAAAATGACGCTTTTTGTCATCCTCGGACGAAGATCCGAGGACCTAGCATTATAGAGATCCTCGTGTCAAGCACGAGGATGACAGTATTGGTGACAGCCCCAGGCAGGTCAAGCCTGAGGATGACAATTCTCCAAAAACAACTAAGCCCCAACGACACAAAAACTTGGGGCTTAGCTTATTAAACTTTAAAAATCCTACTTGTTTACTTTCTCTTTAAGATATTTTCCTGCTCTGAAACGAGGAACTTTTGCAGCTGGAATAGTGATAGCAGCTCCAGTCTGTGGATTACGCCCTGTGCGTTGCTTACGCTTGCTAACAACAAATGTGCCAAAACCAACTAATGCGACAGGTTTTCCCTTACTCAATGAATCTGCAATAGCATCAATCACGGAATCCAAAACTCGGCCAGCCGCCGCTTTAGAAATCTCTGCAGTTTCTGCGATAACCTCTATCAAATCTGTTTTATTCATATGTCCTCTAAAATTATCCGTTGTTTATTTTTTAGCCATGTCGAAACTACAATATACCAAATTTTATATCTAGCTCTAAATGACTGCCCAAAGAAAGCTCCCAATTTATACCAATGGAAACCGATATGGTCAAGGCTTTTACATAAGATCTTAACTATAAATTAATATTAAAAAATAAAAACTAATTGTGTTGCCAGCATCATTAATCTAATATTAAAAAAATAATAATTACTTAATAATCAATATCATACAACATTTTATTAAACTGCTGTGCCACCAACTGTCAGTTCAGATATTTTTAAAGTTGGCTGGCCAACACCCACCGGTACACTTTGCCCATTCTTACCGCACGTCCCCACACCGCGATCTAACTCCAAATCATTCCCTACCATATCTACCTTGTTTAATACCGCTGGGCCATTACCAATTAAAGTTGCACCTTTAACCGGGCGCGTAACTTTTCCTTTCTCAATTAAATATGCTTCGCTAGTGGAAAATACAAATTCACCAGATGTTATATCAACCTGACCACCGCTAAAATTAACTGCGTAAATTCCTCTATCAACCGATGAAATAATTTCCCGAGGATCATACTTACCTGCTAGCATAAGAGTGTTCGTCATGCGCGGTATAGGAATATGCGCATATGAGGAGCGCCTACCATTACCAGTAGATTCTGTATTCATTAAACGAGCATTTAATTTGTCATACATATAACTATGCAATACACCATCTTCAATTAGCACTGTGCGTTGTGTAGGAGTGCCCTCGTCATCAATATTTAGTGAACCACGACGCCCTCCTGGTATATTTCCCTGATCAACTACCGAAACTTGCGATGAAGCAACTTTTTCACCTATTTTCCCAGAATATACTGAAAATCCTTTACGATTAAAATCTGCCTCTAAACCATGACCCACTGCTTCATGTAACATAACTGCCGGCCAACCACTACCAAGCACTACCGGCATCATACCAGCAGGAGCTGGTATGGCTTCTAGGTTCACTAACGCCATACGCACTGCCTCATTAGCATATTGTATTCCCAATTTTTCTTGCGAAAATACCTGGTAACCAGATCTCCAACCGCCGCCACAACTACCATGTTCCTTGCGTCCATTTTCTTCAACCAAAACTGAAATCCCCATATGCACTAGCGGCCGCACATCTGCAATCCATGTCCCATCGCTTCCTGCTACCAATATAACCTTATATAATCCTGCTAAACTTGCATTAACTTGAATCACTCGCGGATCACATTTTCGCGCATGTGCATCCATCTCTTTTAGTAATAAAATTTTTTCATCTTCAGACAAGGTAGTTAGCGGGTTTAATTGTGGATATAACATCTGACTTGGTTTTATATTTTGTTTTACACATACTCTCCCCACTTGCCCAGAATTAGCTATATTGCGAGCGTAAAGTGCTGCCTCTTCAATCGAAGCTATTACTAAATCATCTGCATAGGCAAACCCTGTTTTTTCACCGCTGACAGCACGCACTCCTACTCCTTGATCAATACTAAAACTTCCTTTTTTAATCAACCCTTCTTCAATTCCCCAAGATTCACTCTGACCATACTGTAAATATATATCAGCATAATCTATACCCAAACCAATCACTTGATGCAAAGTTTGATTTAATTGTTGTTCAGTCAACCCTGTGGGTTCTAATAATAATTTTTCTGCGACTTCAAATGATAAGTTCATATCTACTCGGTTTTAAATATTGTATTTCTCATCTTACTATAAAAAATCTGCGCAATTACAACCACAGTAAAAATAACCGTAAAAAATGGTGCTGACCAAAATTCACGACTCCCATCAAAACTAAGGTTCCCAGACATTACAAGCCCTAAAAAAACAAACACTAGTAGCAACATTAGTATATAACTATGCACAAAAAAAACAGTTATGAACAATCCTAGCGCTGGTGCAACAATACCATAATCATTATTCTCAGTTCGCGGATTAAACAACATCAAATAGCAACTAGCAAGGGTATATAAAAAAATCGCTACTTGATATTTATTAAATTTTTTCTGCGCCCTAACCCCGCAATACAAAATAAAAAGTGCGGCAATTATCCTTATAAAATCTTGTAACCGCTGAGAAATAATAATTTTAAATTCTGCTAATAACCCAAAAAACTGCGCCCAATCTGTGGTAGTTGCACCAAGCGCCGACGCTGTTTTTAACATAGCCATACTGTTTACATACTGATGCCACACATATATAGGCGTTTGGGTAAAAAAAGGAAAAATAAAAATAGCCAACAAACCAATTGGCAATCGCCACCATAATGGACGATACAAAGCCCAAAGTAGCAGCAATAAAACGACCATAGTAGGCTTCAAAGCCAACCCTAACACTAAATAAAAAGTGGCATAGCACCATTTTTCTTTAGCAACAGCACAAACAGCAAGA
>MGXJ01000014.1 GCA_001801345.1 Gammaproteobacteria bacterium RBG_16_37_9
AAAGTGTTGTTGAATAAAAGCGCTCAAAAAGCTATGTTAGACAAGTTATTTCCACTGGCAACTTTGGTAACACCTAACATAGATGAAGCTGAGCATCTTCTTGATATGTTGATTTCTAATTTAGATTCAATGCAGGAGGCGGCCGTAAAAATTTCTAATTTGGGCGCCAGAGCAGTTTTAATTAAAGGTGGGCATTTAAGTAAAATGAAAAAAAGTGTTGATTGCCTTTATATTAAAAAAGAAAATGAATTTTATTGGTTTGCTTTGCCTCGCGTTAATACTAAAAATACTCACGGAGCTGGCTGCACTTTAAGCGCAGCAATAACAGCTTATATGGCCCACGGCTGCGATCTTGTAACCGCTGTTACTAGGGCCAAAAAATATGTTGCTGGAGCTATTTTAGCAGGTAAACAGTATCGTTTGGGTGAGGGTCCAGGGCCAACGTGTCATTTTTATCGCAAGGTGTCAAGTCCCGACAATCGACAATGACTACTAATCTAGAGGCTATTAACATTGTCGATTGTCGGGACTTGACACCTATACATATGTCCCAAATAAAAAAAATTCGTAATGACTTGAAGGCGCTGGCTGATCCGGCGAAGGCTATATTTTTGCAGAGATTTTTTAAGACTGGCAAAGGTGAGTATGGCTATGGGGATAAATTTTTAGGAATAGTGATACCCAAGCAGCGAGCTTTAGCAAAAGATTATTATCAATTGGTTGAGTTAAGTAGTTTACGTTCTTTGCTTGCTTCAAGTTTGCATGAAGAGCGGATGTTGGCACTTTTGATTTTAGTTTTGCAGTATAAAAAAGCTGATTTAAAACAGCAAAAACAGATTTATAATTTTTATTTTGCAAGTGTTTCGGGGATTAATAATTGGGATCTGGTTGATCTGAGCGCGCCTTATATTGTTGGTGCTTATTTATTTGATAAGGAAAAAGATTTTTTGCATGAACTAGTTGTGTCTGAAAATTTATGGCAGCGACGCATTGCAATAGTATCTACTTTATATTTTATTCGTAATGGAGTTTTTAAAGAGACATTAAAACTTGCAAAGAAATTATTGAATGACGAAGAGGATTTAATCCATAAAGCTACTGGCTGGGCTTTGCGCGAAGTTGGTAAGCGTGATTTTGCAATATTGAATGATTTTTTATCTAAACATTATAAAAATATGCCACGCACTATGCTTAGATATGCAATTGAACGCTTTCCTGAGAAATTGCGTTTATCTTATTTGCGCGGTATAGTATGATTCGTCAAAAAGACGTCATCCTGACCACTTTTTCTTTATAGGAGGTATAATTATATGGTTACTGTTGGACAAAAATTCCCAGAGTTTAAAGTAAAGGCAACGGTCTCCAATGATTTAGCTAGTGCCTTTGTTGATATTGATAACAATACTTATAGAGGTAAATGGTTAATTATTTTCTTTTGGCCTAAAGATTTTACTTTTGTTTGCCCTACTGAAATTGTTGAATTTGGTAAGGTAGAGAAAGAATTTGCAGCGCGTAATGCGCAGCTTTTAGGTGGCAGCACTGATTCTGAATTTGTGCATTTAGCATGGCGTAATGATAATAAGCAGTTGAGCAATCTGCCTTTTCCAATGTTAGCAGACGTTAAGCGCGAGTTGGTTAGTCAATTAGGAATAGTTGACCAGGTTGAGGGTGTGGCACAACGAGCAACATTTATTGTTGATCCTGATCGGGTGGTACGTTTTGTTATGGTTACAGATTTGAAAGTAGGGCGTAGTGCTAAAGAAGTTCTGCGAGTATTAGACGCGTTGCAGACTGATCAGTTTTGTCCCTGTGAATGGCAAAAGGGAGAGGCTACGCTTTAAGTAAAAAAGGTGTCAAATCCTTACAACATACAACAACCATGGTATGATACATTGGTATGATATATTTACAAAGATAAGATCGTTGTATGTTGTAAGGATTTGACACCTTTTCCTATGTTATGGCAATCACCTAAAAATTTCCCGATTTTAAAAGCTAATCAAGCGCATGTTTGGCGTGCGACGCTTATACGAACAGAAAAAAAGAGAAAAGTATTCTGGGGCATTTGAGGTCGGCTTGGCTGAATACACGACTGATTTTTATGATTTTTGAAACTTGTTAACTTTTTGTTTTTGCGATTATAAGAACTAAAATGGGGAGAAAATGAGCAATAAAAAAATAATTCGAATTCTTAAGACACCGCTTCGCAATACTTTTGCCCATAATCCAACTATATTGATTAATGATATCACTAAAATCATTGATGAAGCGAAAAAACATATAGCGTATGAGTATAATTCTACTCAAGCGCTGCTTTGTTGGTTGATAGGTAAGCGTATTGATGCAGAGATTCTTAAAGCTGAGCGCGCAGAGTATGGAGAAACCATAGTTACTTCTTTGGCAGAACAACTAAGCTTGGCGTATGGGAAAGGATATAGCCGCGCCAATCTTTTTAGAATGATTAAATTTGCAAAACAATTTCCTGATCGTAAAATTGTCTCAACACTGTCGAGACAATTATCTTGGTCTCACTTCGTTATTATTTGTTCTATTGATGACAATCTAAAGCGTGATTTTTATGCTGAAATGTGTCGCGTGCAACGATGGAGCGTTAGAGCCTTGCAAAAACAGCTAGATGGTATGTTATATGAACGCACCGCTTTGAGTAAAAAATCAGAAAAAGTTATTAAGGCTCAACTTAATACATTGAAAAACAGCGATGAAATGACGCCAGATTTAATTTTTAAAGAGCCTTATTTTTTAGACTTCATTGGAGCCCATACATATGAATCTGAAGAAGAACTAGAAAATTTGATTTTAAATAACATTACTGATTTCTTACAAGAATTAGGAACAGACTTTTGTTTTGTAGCTCGACAAAAACGGATGAGTACTGAGAAAAAAGATCGCTATCTAGATTTATTGTTTTTTAATCGTAGATTACGTAGGTTAATAGCTATAGACTTAAAACTAGGTAATTTTGAGCCAGCTTATAAGGGTCAAATGGAATGGTATCTTAATTGGCTTGATAAAAATGAGCGGTTCGATTATGAAGAGCAACCAATGGGGATCATTCTTTGTGCTGGTAAAGATAATAATGATATTGAATATTTAGAGATGGACAAGACAGGCATTCATGTTGCTCAGTATTTGACTGAACTGCCGCCGAAAAAAATATTAGAAGACCGCTTACATAAAGCCATTATGATAGCAAAAGAAAATTTCTTGAAAAAATCATTAACAAGAAAGTAAATAATGTTTGCTACTTACCTTGTCTCATGTTTCATTCAAACCAAACTAAAAAAACTGGATTTGCTATGGAACGATCTCGCAATAGATATTCATCATGGCCAGTTTGAGGGGGCCAGATATAGTGTAAAGCGTCATGCTCTCCCCACTCCCAGCTCTTATTTTGCTTTTCCTCATGAGAAACCTCGCCTATACTGTGAAGCTGACAACGCGTAACAATAATTGTATCTGAAGGGTTCCCGTTTTTAAATCCATCCCAAACTTGCCGTGAAACACTAGCTGCTAGCCAAGCATCTGAAGTGAGATAGAGTACATTTCCAAAGATAAGGTTAGGGGTACGATTTGTTACACATACTTGAAATCCAGAATAACAAATTAAATTACAGGCTTGTTTATCTGCCCCATGAAATAGTAATTTCCCTGGTTTTTCCTCACTTTGAAAGCATGAGGAATGCAGGATGCGAAACACGGATACCAGCTTATATCCAAGAGCGGGTGCTGCGTAAGTTGATGGTGAATGGGAAGTCTGGTCGAAAAGTTGCTTTACTTCTATATACTCAGGGTCATTTGGTTCCATATACTGTAAGTAATTGCGACGGATTAATGAGATATGCGATCCAGTAATTATATTTGTTTTCTTTTCTAATTTTCCTGAGCAGTCTTCCATTCCTTGTATGCTAAAAGAAAGGTCTTTTGTATTTTTAAAAGTGAAAGAGTAAATATAAGATCTTTTGCGGACCATTCCTTTCTTGCCATCTGAATCATTCATCCAGATGGCGTCTATATGCACAGAATTTGAGCTGTCAATTGTCGGTTCAATTTTTAACCAAAGTTTATACCCGTTAACATGTCCCATCCAATTGCCAAAAACTAATTGCGCTCCCTCATAGCATTCATTTATTTTTCCATTGTTTTCATACTTGATAATAAAGTCTGATGGGGATTTAGGGTAATGCTTTCCTTCTTCATGGTTGTCATTATCAGAAGGACGTTTATTTTCTTCAGAAAAATCAATCTTCTTCATCATCGCATTCGTGATTGTTGATGAACATAAAAAAATGGATGATATAACGATAAAGGCAGTTAACCAGATATTTTTCATGCCGCTTATATGGAGTTTAAACATAAAATCTCCCGAGATTGTTTTTATTTATGCATCAAAAACTTGGAGCTCTGTACTCCAGGAGAAAAGAGTGCCAAATCCTTACAACATACAACAACCATGGTATGATACATTGGTATGATATATTTACGAAGATAAGATCGTTGTATGTTGTAAGGATTTGACACCTTTTCCTATGTTATGGCAATCACCTAAAAATTTCCAGATTTTAAAAGCTAATCAAGCGCATGTTTGGCGTGCGACGCTTATACGAACAGAAAAAGATTTAGCGGATTTGTCTTCGTTACTTAGTCCACAGGAAAAAGAGCGGGCTGCTAAATATATGGTAAAAAAAGCAGCGGATAGTTTTATTATTTCACGGGCTGTTTTACGAGCATTACTTGCAAAATATTTACAAATAGAGCCACAGAGCATAGTTTTTCAGCAAAATAAGTATGGAAAGTTATATCTAGATTCTTCACTGCTTCAATTTAATATCTCGCATTCGCATGGTTTGGCCCTCTTTATTTTTGCTTTGAATGCTCCAGTTGGGATTGATGTAGAATTTGTTCGTCATGATTATAAATTTACAGATATAGCAAAGAAATTTTTTTCCAAAGCAGAAGTTGCAGAATTATTTTCTCTTCCAGTCAGCCAGCAAATACAAGCTTTTTTTAATTGCTGGTCGCGTAAAGAGGCTTTTATCAAGGCTCTTGGAGAGGGAATGTTTAGCCCCCTTGATGAGTTCTCTGTTGAAGTTTCTGTTAGCAAAGAGGGCCAGGTTCGATTGTCATATGCTAATGATGACCAAGAGGGCAAGTTTTGGACATTAGAAGCGTTAGATCCAGCAGATGAGTATTCTGGAGCATTTGCAGTTGGTTTGGCCGAATACACGACTGATTTTTATGATTTTGAAGGGCTTAACTCCTTTTCTTCAAAAAAACCTTGACAAACATAAAAAATTGTTAAATAAACCTTCAGGTTTCATTGACAAAAGGGTATTAATTGGTGAGAATGCTTGGTTTAATTTTTTTAACGAGTAGGAGGGGTACCCGAGTGGCCAAAGGGAGCAGACTGTAAATCTGCCGGCTTACGCCTTCGTAGGTTCAAATCCTACCCCCTCCAGAGATATAAAAAAAAGAAGTATCCTGCGCTAAAAATTAGTTCGGTGGCATGTTTTAAGTTTGTGATGCTTTTGCGGGTGTAGTTCAATGGTAGAACTTCAGCCTTCCAAGCTGATAGCGTGGGTTCGATTCCCATCGCCCGCTTGTGTATTAGAGCCTGTTTATAAACTTGCTCTTATGATGGCTGGGTAGGTGAGTTTAGTAGGCCCATATAGCTTAGTCGGTAGAGCACTTCCTTGGTAAGGAAGAGGTCACCGGTTCGATTCCGGTTGTGGGCTCCAGGTAGCCGCAAGCTTTAGCTTGCGTTAATAAGAGCAGCGATTTTTTTAAGTAATGTTATAAGAGAAATTTTGAAAGTATTTTTATTTTATTTAATTAAATTATTTAA
>MGXJ01000015.1:0-339 GCA_001801345.1 Gammaproteobacteria bacterium RBG_16_37_9
TGTTGCATGGGAATAGCTGCTTGTATCGCAACTTGCATCACTACAAACAAAGGAGCTAATACTAGTTTAGAAGATAATGTATGTTCCATTGGAGGTGAGAGTGCCGGTTGTGCATGCAGTAGAAGTAGTTGCTGCACAATAGCAGGGGGTCTCATAGCTTTAGGTATTACTATTGGGGGGATAGGAAGCGCTTTCTTTTCTTTAGATAAGCCTTACGGATAAACATTGATCCCATTAATTTAGTCCATATTGGATCTGCTCTTCGCTTCGTCCGAGGATGTCATACATAAATAGCGAGGATTGACGATCATTTTTCCATCTTGACCTCAAGCCACTCCA
>MGXJ01000015.1:400-8431 GCA_001801345.1 Gammaproteobacteria bacterium RBG_16_37_9
AGATCATTATAAAAAGTTATTTGGTTAAAATTTACATGTGCTGAAAGATCGATTTTGTTGAGAATCACTAAAGACGCCTCACGAAATAACAATGGATACTTCATTACTTTATCATCACCTTCAGGGGTGCTTAAAATAGCAACTTTAACATTCTCACCAATATCAAATTCTGCCGGACAAACTAAATTGCCTACATTTTCAACGAAAATTAAATCTAAATTATCCAAATCAAAAGCTGTAAAAGCTTTTTCAATGCTAACAGACTCTAAATGACAGGCGCCGCTAGTATTAATTAAAGCAATAGGAACGCCGTATTTTTCAAGCCGCATTGCATCACGATCGGTTTCAACATCACCTTCGATTACTGCCACGCGATATTTCTTTTGCAAAATTGGCAAGGTTTTTTCAAGCAAAGAGGTCTTACCCGAACCAGGCGAACTAATAAGATTCACCATAAAGATTTTTTTCTGTTTTAAAAGCATACGAATTTCAGCTGCCTTTTTCTCGTTTGCTTGTAAAATATTTTGCATTACTTTAATTTGCATGTGGCAACCTCCTAATGTCACCCTCGTGCTTGACACGAGGGTCTAATTTTACTGCGCGAGATCCTCGGGTCAAGCCCGAGGATGACATTCTCTTTTTCGCTTGTCCTAGAGCCTGCCCTCCTCGAATCAAGTCCGAGGACGTTTAACACGAGGGATGACAGGGGAAGAACAGGCCTCCCCATCAATACTTTCTAAAATAACCTCTTTCCCGGTTAAAACCTCAAGAGAAGCACTTTCACATTTAGGACAAAGATAAATATTGTCCTCAACCGTAAATTGCTTTTTACAATCCCGGCAAAACACTGTTATCGTAATTAATTCTATAATTAATTCGGCGCCAGCTGCAATAGTATTCTCAGCTAAGGTAGCAAAAGCAAATTGCAAAAACTCACTTTTAACCTGACGCAACTTTCCGATCCCCAAAACAACTTTATTAATCGACTTTAAGTGGTTTTTCTTCGCCACTTCCTCTATTAAAGGAAAAACATCCTGAATTATTTTTAGTTCGTGCATAATTTTAAATTTACTGCTTAAATTCTATTTCAAAATAAGTTACTATTAGATTGTAATCAAAAACCGTAGTTCTTTCAAAACCAAGTATTTTGATATAATGCAAGGCGCACGTGAAACGAGCAAGCGGAGTTTACTTTTACGTAAATGAGCATTGCGAGTGAACGTGCAACGCAGCAGTATATCAAAAGACGAGGGTTTTGATGTAAAAATATGACTAAATCAAACTATACAGCCTCAGCAATCGAAGTTTTAAGCGGACTTGAACCGGTGCAAAAGCGCCCAGGAATGTATACCGATACATCTTGCCCAAACCACTTGGCCCAAGAAGCTATCGACAATAGTGTTGACGAGGCAATTGCCGGGCACGCAACCAACATCACTGTAACTTTATATCAAGACAACTCCCTTGAAGTAACTGATGATGGACGTGGAATGCCAACCGACATCCACCCTGAAGAAAAAATCTCTGGAGTAGAATTAATTCTTACCCGTCTTCATGCTGGAGCAAAATTTTCAGACAAACATTATCGTTTTGCTGGCGGCTTACATGGAGTCGGCATTTCTGTTGTTAATGCGCTTTCATCACAATTTGAAGTCAACGTCAGACGTGGCGGTAAAATATTTAATATGAAATTTGCAGATGGCGCTCCTCTTGGTAAATTAAAAAACACAGCTTCGTGCAATGCACAAGAAACCGGCACTAGCCTACGCTTTTGGCCTAATTCTAAATACTTCGATTCTATTAAATTCTCTATTCCTCAATTAAAACATTTACTACGCGCAAAAGCATTTTTATGTCCTGGCTTGACGCTCAAATTTTACAATGAACAAACCAATGAAACCCAGCAGTGGTATTACAAAGACGGAGTAAAAGGATATTTAATCTCGACCCTTGCTGACGAAGTTTGCATCCCCGAAGCGCCGTTTACTGGTAATTTTATTACTGAAAATGAAACAGCAGAGTGGGCGCTTGCTTGGTTTTCAGAAGAAAAGCCAAAAACCACAGAAAGCTATGTTAATTTAATTCCAACTATCCATGGTGGAACCCATGTTAATGGTTTGCGCACTGGTCTTGGTGAAGCGATGCGAGATTTTTGTGAGATTAGAAAACTACTGCCTCGCGGAATTAAATTAAGCCCAGAAGATGTGTGGGAAAACTGCAACTATGTCCTTTCAGTAAAACTTATGGATCCACAATTTTCTGGTCAAACCAAAGAACGTTTGACCTCGCGTCAATCTGCAGCTTTCGTATCTGGAGTAGTAAAAGATGCGTTTAGCTTATGGTTAAACCAAAATGTTCATCTTGGCGAAGCTTTGGCAGCAATAGTAATTAATAATGCTCAAAAACGCCTAAATGCTGAAAAGAAAATCGTTCGTAAAAAAGTCACTCTTGGTCCAGCCCTTCCAGGAAAATTAGCAGATTGTATTTCTCAAGATAATAAACGCACCGAATTATTTTTAGTTGAAGGAGAATCTGCTGGCGGCTCAGCTAAGCAAGCTCGTGATCGAGAAACCCAAGCCGTCATGGGGCTTAGAGGAAAAATTTTAAACACTTGGGAAGTCGAATCTGACAAAGTATTAGCCTCTCAAGAAGTGCACGACATTGCTGTTGCTTTAGGAATTGATCCTGGTTCAGATAATATTGAAAATCTACGCTACGGTAAATTATGTATTCTTGCTGACGCAGATTCCGATGGGTTGCATATTGCTACACTGCTATGCGCATTATTTTTGCGTCATTTTCGCGCTTTAGTTCAAGCTGGTCACGTTTATGTAGCGATGCCGCCACTTTATCGCATAGATATAGGCAAAGATATTTTTTATGCTTTAGATGATGACGAAAAACAAGGGATCTTAGATCGCATCAAAGCTGAAAAAAAATCTGGCAATATTAATATCCAGCGTTTTAAAGGTTTAGGAGAAATGAACGCTTTACAACTACGCGAAACTACGATGTCTCAAGACACCAGACGTTTAGTCCAGTTAACTATTAAAGATGGTGATGATGTTGATGAATTAATTGATATGCTTCTTGCCAAACGCCGCTCTCCTGATCGAAAAAACTGGTTAGAAACCAAAGGGAATTTGGCTGAGGTTTGAATGAGGAAGAAATCGTCAAAGCTTCATAGGTAAAGTCTAAGCTTGACCCTTTTATGTTTATGAGTTTAGCATGGCTTACTTGCCTAGCAGTCAAAAAATTGATTAAAAAAATAGAGGGACATATGAAAACAAGCAATAAAATAGTCATATTCTTTTTTGGGGCGCTAGGTGGACTTTTATTTGGATACGATACGGGCATTATTGCCTCAGCACTTGTGTATATTAAGGGCGACTTACAACTTACACCAATTGGGGAAGCTTGGGTTGTTAGTGGAATTATATTGGGCGCTGCCATTGGTGCCATTGGCAGTGGATTTTTATCCGATAAAGTTGGTCGTAAAAAAGTGGTATTCATAGAGGCAGTAATATTTACCGCTGGTTCTTTAGGTTGCGCTCTGTCAATCACCGCAACACAACTCATTTTGTTTCGCTTCGTGTTAGGACTTGCTGTTGGCGGGGCTTCTGCATTAGTGCCACTATACTTATCTGAAATGGCTCCAAAAGAAATTCGTGGTGCCTTATCTGCTCTTAATCAGGTAATGATTATCACAGGAATTGTGATGGCCTCAATTATTGGATACATCTTAACTTCTTCTGCTGATGGTTGGCGCATTATGTTAGGGCTCGGAGTTGTTCCAAGTATTATTATGGCATTAGGTGCATTAATGATACCAGAAAGTCCGCGTTGGCTCATCGCCAAAAATAAAGAAGCAGAAGCCCGTGCAGTATTGCTAAAAACCCGCTCCCAGACCATTGCAGAAGAAGAAATTATCGAAATAAAACGTGTGGTGGCTCTTGAAGATAAAGGGATTCGTGAGATTACTGATAAATGGGTGCGTCCGCTGTTATGGTTAGGAATATTTTTGGCAATATTGCAACAATTTACGGGTATCAATGCGGTTGTTTATTTTACCCCTACTATTCTTGTAGGGCTTGGGGTTGCACCTGCTGACGCTATCTTATATAACGTGGGACTTGGCGTTGTGATGCTTGTTATGACTATTATTGCAACACAGCTGATAGACAAAGTGGGACGTAAAAACCTGCTGATTTATGGAAATGCAATCATGTCGCTTTGCCTGATTGTTTTAGCTGTTATCAGCAAAATATTGGGTAATAACGATGGTAATATTGTATGGGTGACAGTTGGGGCATTTATTGTATTCATCGCTGCTTTTTCTTTAACGTGGGGTCCGGTTGTTTGGGTGCTACTAGGTGAAATATTCCCCTTACAAGTGCGAGGCGCAGCAATGAGTATTGCTACACTTGCATTATGGATTGCCAACTTTATTGTATCGTTTACATTTCCTATTTTGTTGAGTTGGAGCGGTATATCTATGGCATTTATTATTTATGGTGTTATTGGTCTTACATCACTC
Source organism: Gammaproteobacteria bacterium RBG_16_37_9 (assembly GCA_001801345.1). Classification (GTDB taxonomy): domain Bacteria; phylum Pseudomonadota; class Gammaproteobacteria; order UBA9339; family UBA9339; genus UBA9339. Next base: position 4,938 of record MGXJ01000015.1, read on the forward strand.
TTTTATGTTCGCCACTATGTAGTAGAAACAAAGGGGCGTAGCTTAGAGGAAATTGAACAAGATTTTCGAAAAATTCACATTACTTAAATATTAATGATAGGGAGGAAAAAATGAGTCTAACAAATAAAAATATACTACTTACTGGAGCTATTGGTAGTTTGGGTGTAGCACAAGCAGAGGCGCTTAGTAGAGAAAATCCGGCAACATTATTTATCTTAGATAGGCCAGATGCTGAATCTATGACAAAAGGCAATGCTCTAGCCAAAAGGTTAGGGAAAAATGTCCGCTATGTCGGCTTGGATTTAGACGATCTGGCCGAAAGTAAAAAAGTGGTGGAACAACTAAGTAAAGAAGTAGGTGGCATTGATGTTCTTATTAATAATGCCGCCCTTATTATCAACAGACCATTTCAAGAATTTTCATTAGAAGAATATGAAGAACAAATGCGAGTTAATGCAGGCAGTGCTTTTGCTTTAGTGCAAGCATGTGCTCCTGACATGCGACGTAAAAAATATGGCAAAATTATTAATCTTTGCTCAGTAACCCTCAAGGGAGTTTTAGATGGATATGTGCCTTATGTTGCATCTAAGGGGGCTATTTTGGGGCTTACGAAATCACTTGCACGGGAACTTGGGCCTGATAATATTAGTGTAAATTGTATTTCTCCAGGTGCTATTGTGTCTGAATCGGAAGCGCGTGTTTTTGGTTACAAAGCTAAAGAATATAACGACTGGGTTATTGATAAGCAATGTCTAAAAACTCGAATTCACCCAGAACACGTGGCAAATTTGATTGTGTTCCTATCTGGACCAAAATCCGACTACATAACTGCTCAAAACATTGGTATTGATGCCGGTTGGTAAAATGGATACGTTGGTGTTAAATGATGGTGTTGTAGAAGTTGGAATTTCGCCATCGCTTGGGGCGAGCGTTGCGTATTATAATTTGTTGGCAACGAAAGAAAGTCCTCCATTTTCCTTCTTTAGGCCAATCTCAAAAGATAAAAAACTGGAAGCTTTTGATTTAGGAAGCACTATTATGATTCCTTGGGCTGGTCGCATTTCAGGAGGCGGCTTCTCTTTTAATGGCGTTTGGTATCCCATAAAACCCAATCTATCATGGCAAGAGCTTCCTATTCATGGTGATGGATTTGCACATGCATGGGTTGTCGAGGAAGCAACTCCCACATTTGCATTGCTAACTCTAGAATCTGCTGCACTTGCTCCTTATCACTATAAAGCAACCGCAGAATATACTTTAACCGAAAAGGGGTTTTTGCTTAAAACTGTTGTTACTCATTTAGGTGAAGTTGCCTTACCCTACGGTGTTGGTTACCATCCATGGTTTACAAGAACAAAGGCTACCACCCTTAAAGCAAAATCTACTTCTGTTATACTAGAAGACAGTCGTTACTTACCAACAACTACTGAAAACATCGCTGGATATCCACACTGGAATTTTAATCAAGAGCGTATTTTGCCAGAAAAATGGATAAACAATCTCTTTAATGGTTGGGATGGAACCGCATCTATTTGTTGGAAAGATAAAGCTCTTGGAATGGAAATTGATTGCTCTATGAGTAAACACCAGTTTACACGCTACGTTGTTTATTCTCCTGGTGACGAGCAGAACTTTTTTTGCTTTGAGCCGATGTCGCACATGATAGACGCTCATCATTCAAAAGAAGGAGCTGTTGCCAATGGATATATAGTTTTAGAAAAAGCGCAAACACTGGAAACCGCTATGCTCTTGACTCCAAAATATTTGTAAATAGAGCTTTTTTAAAGGGGGCCAAGCCCTGGCCCCTTTTTATTACTTAGTGCTTAGTTTTAATCAAATATTCCGCTAGCGCGCAATGGAATAATTTTCATATTTTTATTTATAAAAACTGAAACCAATTATATATTTTCTTGGTTTAAGATTTCCTTAATGTTACTCTGTTACATTAAACTTAAAAAAGTAGTCGAAACCGTAGCGAGAGCACTTAAGATATTGAAGATAGGAATTTTCTTTTGAAAATTTTTTAGGTTAAAATAAACTATAACAATAACCGGTTTCTCAAACATTTATAAACTAAAATTATAGGGATAATAAATATGCTTAAAAATACAATACATGTTTTTTCAAAAAAAAATTGGGGTATTTTAATGAATATGATTAAAACAATTACAACTTTCGCTGCAGTCGTATGCTTTTTATTATCAAGTAACACCGTTGTCGCAATGAATTATGATGAGGAAAATCCTACTGCAAAAGAAGTCGTAGTTAGCCCCTCCGCAGTTCCCTCTAAAACCAAAGCTAGTGTTAGCAGCTTAGAAGAGAAAGAGGAAGAAGACTATTCTTTCATAGACGATCTTAATGAGGACAGTTTTTTAGACCGTTTTTTAGATCTTTTTCCAAAAGAGGATCAGAACAAACTTTTAAAACTATATTTATCAGTATTGCCAGATAAAAAAACGATTGATACTTTAAAACGTATTTTAGAAGGTGTTAGTGGCAAACGTAAAACCTGCATCACCGAAGCCTTTTTTGGCATGAATTCAGCAAAACGCAAACACATGACACCAAAAGAACTTCAAAACATGGCAATAAAATTAGATGACAACGTGCTTGATGCCTTAGAACAAGTTAGTGCCGAGCATAAAAAATACTTCATCGAATGGGTTCTTGATATGAGTCCAGAAAAGTTAGCTTGCATGACACCAGAAAAACTCCTAAAGAGGTTTCAATTAATTGAAAGAAATTTACTTCCTTTGTTTTCAGGCGCGCCTAATTACTTAAGTAGCCTTGTAAAAGAAGTCTTCATAAGATTTCTTAACGAGGAACCTAATCCTGATAAACCTGACCAAATCAATCCTAGGATTCTAGCCGTTAAAGAAGTGCTCCTTCCTTCGCTTTCAAAACTAAGCACAAATGGTCAGTACAAGATAGCTCTAGATGCCCTTATGTTTCATATGAGCCCATCAGAAATCGAAACCATGGTTGAAATCTATAAAGATATTTTTGGGATTATCTTAGGAAAAGGGGAAAATACGTTGTCTGAGGAAGAAGAGGAGGAAATAATTGTTTGTCTGCTGGTAAATATTCATTTTAAACATATATTTTGGGAAGTAGCTAAAGAAAATATTCATGCCATTTATGAAAATGCTTCTGTTCTTTTTCCAGAAGACATGAGTTCAGCAGACAAAGCAATGATAATTGACAAAGCACTTGATTTAGACCCATCAGAACTAGAAGCCAGGATTCAATTCTTTGAGAAGAATAAGGCTGGCAAAGAAAGCTTGTTGGAAGTTCTTTCGCTGGAACCAATACCTTTCAAAGCCCTGCAGGAGGCTGCGCAACGCGAGTCTTCTCACCAACTTAGTAGTCCGGCTGCAACGTTGAGCGGTCGCCAAAGTCTGGATTCATTTACAGCGTGGGATAAACGACCCTCTTCCAGCAGCGTGCCATCTGCTCCGCCAGCTTCCAAACAACCAGCGCCCGCTGGAGGATCG
>MGXJ01000015.1:8491-8676 GCA_001801345.1 Gammaproteobacteria bacterium RBG_16_37_9
TTCCAGCAGCGTGCCATCTGCTCCGCCAGCTTCCAAACAACCAGCGCCCGCTGGAGGATCGACCGGGGCACCACACAGAAGCCCAACGAATGATCCATTTCCAGGGTGGGATAAACGACCCTCTTCCAGCAGCGTGCCATCTGCTCCGCCAGCTTCCAAACAACCAGCGCCCGCTGGAGGATCGA
>MGXJ01000015.1:8727-9034 GCA_001801345.1 Gammaproteobacteria bacterium RBG_16_37_9
CCATTTGTAGGGTACTGGTAAGTTAAAGAATCTGCCGATAGAAGAGCCAAGTAACAATCCATTCTTTAACCCATCTACCGCCCACGCAGAAATAATTTATCTAAATTTGACATCGAAACGATTCGACGAGCTGTACTGAAATGCTCTTACTGGTGCTGGTGTAATGAAACGATTGTCTGCTCCAATGGTAGGAGGGGGTACTTTCGGCGATGTTTCTTACTCTAATTGTAATACCGGTAATTTATGTCAGGGTCGCCTCATTAAAATTTTACTATAAACAATATTTTCAAAAATATCATTATGATAG
>MGXJ01000015.1:9068-11519 GCA_001801345.1 Gammaproteobacteria bacterium RBG_16_37_9
CACCAACGCAGGCTAAAGCCTGCGGCTACCTGATTTATGTCGATATAGTATTTTTTAATGAGGCGACCCTGTAATTTATGTGATATAGCGTTGGCATTATCACAAACCTTAGCTATAATCATGAGGTTTGCTACAATCGAAAAAACATCAGGATAATCATGAAAAAATATGGACGCAACAATATTTACCTTCTCCCTCTTTTATTGTGCACACTATTATACACAGAAAAATTATATGCTATAGATGGTGTAGATAATTTAATATATTTTGGTGATCGATTAGTATACAACGATACATTGCCTACTTGGGCCAATTACTTATCTTCTAGTTATGGGAAAACTTTTCAGGTTGGCATAACTAATTTTGCTAACTCTGATATACCGAATCCGCCCGATATACTTCCTTTGACAGACTTGGCGCAACAAAGAGCTGCATTCTATCAAACAAATCCTGTATTTAACCCAAATAATATTTTTATAACTTCAACCAGCCATTATGATTTTTTTTATTATTCTCAAGTTATTCCTCGTGGCGCTGTTGAACAAATATTAGAGCAAGATTATCGTATTGGTATAAATTGGATACCCGTGGTAAACATAGGGCACAACACAGATCTGTTTTTTAATCAAAGAGTTGGCGCAGTAGCTGATCATATACGAGACCTAGTAAGTCATGGTGCTCATAATCATATTGTTCTTAATCATTTTGATGAACATGAATTACGCTATCAACAACCAGTTGATCTTCCCCCCGGTTATGAAAAATTAATAGAAGCATACAATGATAAATTAGTAACGGCTTTATCTACAATTTCTGGAAATATCCTAGTTCCTGATTTATACCTATTAACAAAAGAAATATATCAAAATCAGGCAAGCTATATACCAGCAGGCGGGGAGTTGTATAGTAGAACAGTAGCTCCTCCAATGGTCGCAAATAATGACATGTTTACTGATGCCGGACATAAAATTATTAACCAATACATTGGATCTCTCATTGATGCTCCACTTCTAGTTGGGCAAGTTATGGAAATTCCACTGAAAATGGCCGAATTGCATATTGCCCAAATTACGCAGGAATTACAGTATAAAGACAGCTTCAAAAATGCATCTCTTCTAGTCGGGGGACAAACAATAAAACGTAAAAGCACTGTAAACAATCACATAGGCTGTGATGGCAACACTAGCGAAGTTAATTTAATGTTTATGAATCACTTTCCTATTCCTGAAACTACACTTGGTATTGCTTTAGGACAATATCATCATCTTCTACATTTTAACAATCAAATGGGAAAAGCTTTAGTAAACGAAACTTTGGCTTCTTTTTTTAGTAAAACAAGCTTAAGAACTTTCAATGCGTTAGCGTTAATGATAGGTATTGGATATATTAATTACGATATAGATAGAAACATTCCTTTGGGGCTAACTACAAGAACCGAAGAAGGAAAAACTAATGGATTCCATTTCTTCTCTGATGCAAAATTAAATTTTGAAGTAACCACGACTAATGGCACAATCGTTCAGCCATTTTTAGGATTAGAATTACAAAGAGTGGCATCTATAGATTATAGAGAAGCAGGAGAAACAAGAAGCACCACAATGTCTTTTAATATGAATCACCGCGATTCCGTCAAACCTTATTTTGGAGTAGATATCCAAAAAATAATACATTTACGTGAAAATTATATATTTATCCCGAGTATTAATTTCAAAATAGATTGTGAAATAGTACAAAATGAAAAATCTGATTTTAAAGCTTCCGTGTCTGATATTCCTTTAACATTTCATGCATTTTATCCTCTAAAATCCCAAGAAATTACTAGTCAAATACAACTAGGAGGGGCATTACAAAAAAATCATATAAGATTTGGAATTTACTACTCAACAGTCCAAGATTTTAATGCCATAAATATTAATCAAATATATGCTAAAATAAGTTTTATTATGTAAAAATAACAATATGCTTCTTTTGAATATTCCATGTGGCTTGCCACATGGAACTTTATTATGCAATCAAGGATATGGGGCAATATGAATCCACAGCAAGCAACTAGGTTACAAACAATACTAAACACATTAAGAACTAATTATAAAAAATATGCATGGAAGCCCTACCCAGGAGCTGCGCAAAATAATTACTATAATGAGTTGAAGATTTTTTTAGATAAGAATAGAGATGATAATATATTATTAGCCGCAATCAGCACTGCGCCAGCAACAGCAGATGAGTTTTATGAGAAATTAAAGAACTTACATACTTCGTTATTGAAAATTCAACTACCGGCAACAGTTTTACCTGGCCCTCAACCAATTGTGTCTCTTAAAGAACTTGTTGATATAATGGGAAACGCTGTAGCAGGACGACTAGCAGCAGCGGCGCCAGCGGCGGCAGGAATACCAGGAGCGGCAGTAGTAGTGGCAGCAGTACCACCGCCAGCGGCAGCAGCAGCAC
>MGXJ01000015.1:11546-11627 GCA_001801345.1 Gammaproteobacteria bacterium RBG_16_37_9
CAAGACAAGCTGCTTTGAGAGCTCGTTATGAAGCAATTCATGATAATGCCGATTTTGCTCTATTACCACAAATTCAACGAG
>MGXJ01000015.1:11683-16717 GCA_001801345.1 Gammaproteobacteria bacterium RBG_16_37_9
GCGGCTCAACAAGACGAAGTTAATAGAGCATTAGCTAGACTGGATCCAGCTAATCGTTTAACTGGTGCAGAATTAGATGCTATAGACGGCCAGGTAGCAGGTCATGAAGGATTAATTCCTGCTGCGTTAGCAGCATTAGCAGCAAGACAAGCTACTCTAGAAGGTCGTTATGAAGCAATTACTGTTGATCCTGATTTTGTTCGATTACAAGCGGCTCAACAAGACGAAGTTAATAGAGCATTAGCTAGACTGGATCCAGCTAATCGTTTAACTGGTGCAGAATTAGATGCTATAGACGGCCAGGTAGCAGGTCATGAAGGATTAATTCCTGCTGCGTTAGCAGCATTAGCAGCAAGACAAGCTACTCTAGAAGGTCGTTATGAAGCAATTACTGTTGATCCTGATTTTGTTCGATTACAAGCGGCTCAACAAGACGAAGTTAATAGAGCATTAGCTAGGCTGGATCCAGCTAATCGTTTAACTGGCGCAGAATTAGATGCTATAGACGGCCAGGTAGCAGGTCATGAAGCATTAATCCCTGTAAAACTAGCAGATTTCGCAGCATCCTATATAGATAAGATATTAGAAAAACAAAGGATGGCTTTATTAACATTACCTGGATTTGACATATCATACTCTGGAGTCGCAGCATCAGTGCGCGATGAATATAGGCAGCCGATAAAAAATGCAATAACAATTGCAAAAAAGGCAGCAGAAAGAATTCGACTTTTGCCTGGTGTCAGCCTTCAACCATTTCAACCCAAGGCTCGAGATAATAATGTAGAAGAAGCGAAAGAAGCTGCAAAAGCAGCAAGAGATGCCATAGATGCAGCGTATAAAGCATTTCCATTTATAAAAATAGAAAAACGGCAAGCGCCAGTCCAGCCACAAGGATGGATGGGTAGGTTCCGTGAAAAATTATCACGGATTCTTACAAGTTAAAATACTAAATTTACACCTTACTCAACAGCCGTATTACCTCATCATCTGTCGTTTGTTCAAAACTCTGATACCATTGACCAACCGCGTAAAACATTTTGGGCATACTTAGACTAATTACTTCATCTGCCTCTTGTCGAAGCAGCTCCATAGAATCATGGGCACACACGCCACATGCAAATACAATTTTTTTGGGCTGCGTTTTACGCACTGATCGAATTGCGACCAAAGCTGTTTGACCAGTTGCAACGCCATCATCAACAATAATCACTACTTTATCTTTAAGATCAAGTAATGGTTTATTGCCTCGATAAAGCTTAATTCTGCGCTCCATCTCTTTTTTTTCACGTGCAACTAAAGTTTCTATTTCAGTTTTACTAATATCAAGAGAAGAAATTGCTTCATCATTAAAAACACGAATGTCTCCTGGAGCAATTGCACCAATTGCATATTCGGGTTGTGATGGCGCGCCAATTTTTCTTGAAACTATAACATCAAGCGGAGCTTTTAGTGCTTGGGCAATTTCATATGCGACCACCACCCCACCGCGTGGCATAGCTAATATAATAGGCTTTTCTGCAGTATAGCTCTTTAGCAATTCAGCTAATTTCTGCCCTGCTTCTTTTCGATCCCTAAAAATAATTTCTGAGGTATTCATGTTCTTAATATTACACTTTCATAAACCTCCTTGAAACTCTTTTCTCAGTGTACTATACTAAACGTAAGTTTTGAGAAAAAAGGATCATCAACAGTACCAACAATTAGCTCGTTTTACGGAATATTGATTCAAATGTTTTGGGACGATCATGCTCCACCACATTTCCATGTGGTGTATGCAGAGTATAAGGCACTGATTGATATTAAAACACTTGCTGTGATAAGAGGATCTATACCCAACAGAGCATTAGTATTAGTATCGGAATGGGCATTAGAACATCGAGAAGAATTACTTGAGGATTGGAAATTATGCGAACAGAAACAAGCACCGAAAAAAATATCACCCATGCAATAACATGCAACGTTCCTTGGCATGTAACCAAGGTCAAACCACTCGAAGATTATAAGCTTGAAGTGGAATTTATTGATGGCACACATGGATTTGTTAAGATGGAACATCGAGTTATGAGTTCCGAAGCAGGGGTGTTTGCAAAACTTATGGATATCAATACATTCAATCAGGCCCACATTGAATATGGCGCGGTTACTTGGCCAAACGAAATTGATCTAGCCCCTGATGCAATGTACGACGAAATCAAACTCAATGGTGTGTGGATTTTGAAATAAAGGTCTCCCGTATTTACGCTAAATATTTAGAAACTAAATTACTGTGTTTGTTTGTCCTGGAACTTTGATAGAAATAGTAAAACAATCGCCCTGAAACAAACTACATCTTCAAATCTAAACTACGCTGATAAAATTTATAACAAACTCTCGATGTTAAACGACAAAATAATTCATATTGAAACTCGCCAGAACATTTTGCTACTTCTTCTACCGGCAAACCCTTGCCCCATAAAATTACTTTCGAGCCAACTCTAGCATCTGGTATATGACGCAAATCAACACCAATCATATCCATTGCTACCCGACCCACTAATTGTGTTCGTATACCATCAACTAAAACTGGCGCGCTTTGGGTATTACGCGGATAACCGTCTCCATAACCAATTGAAACAGTGCCAATGCGCATTTTTTCTGGGCATTTAAATATGCTGCCATAACCAACAGCTTCACCTTGGGCAAGTTCGTGAATAGTTATAATACGTGATGAAAGTGTCATTACTGGTTCCAAACCCAATTCTAAACCAGTGCCACTTTTAAAAGGAACAGCGCCGTATAATAAAATTCCTGGCCTTATCCAGGTTGTGCGTGTTTTTGGATAGTTTAAAATTGCTGAAGAATTAGCAAGACACAAGTCTCCTTCTAAACCAGCTATTGCTTGCTCAAAACGAGAAATTTGTTCAGCGGTTTTATTATTTGCAACATCATCTGCATCTGAAAAATGAGTCATAAAACGCAAAGGTTTTTGAATCATCTTATGCAACATTAATCTTTGATAAGCTTGTGATACTTGATGTGGTTGAAAACCTAAACGATGCATCCCGGTATCAATTTTAAACCACACTGACAAAACACGTGATAATTTACTCTGTTCTAAAATTTCGATCTGTTCAAAATTATGAACGACGCATTCAAAACCAAAATCATCTACTACTTGCAACTCTTCGGCATCAAAAAAACCAGTCAAAATAACAATAGGTTTTTTTATACCAGCTTTATTAAGCTGCAAAGCCTCTTTCAAAAACATCACACCAAAAGCGCCAACTTCTTGCTCAATACTCTTTGCAACTTCAACCGCACCATGACCATAAGCATTACACTTTATCATAGCCAAAACTTTACTCTCAGGCGAAGTTGCTTTGATTTTACGCAGGTTATTACTTAGAGCTTCTAGATCAATATGAGCAATTGTTGAGTCAAACATACTGGAGTTGTCCCATTAAAATAATATTAATCTACCGCGGTAGCCGCAGACCCCGTTTAGAAACATAACGGGGTAAACTTTAGTCTGCGCTGCCCGAAACGCAAGCTATAAGGTAAGGTGTCAAGTCCCGACAATCAACAATGTTAATGGCCTCTAGATTAATAGTCATTGTCGATTGTCGGGACTTGACACCTTACCTACGCTGGATAATTAGACGCCGCAAAGCTTTCAAAACGGGTGTATTGTCCTAAGAAAGTTAATCTAACTTTGCCAATAGGACCATTACGCTGTTTGGCGATAATAATTTCCGCTATTCCTTTATCAGGACTTTCTTCATGATAAACTTCATCCCGATAAATAAATAAAATTACATCTGCGTCTTGTTCAATTGCTCCTGACTCTCGCAAATCTGACATTTGTGGACGCTTATCTGTGCGTTGCTCCAAACTACGATTTAGCTGAGATAAAGCAAGAACTGGCACGTTTAGCTCTTTTGCTAGTGCTTTTAATGTTCGCGAAATTTCAGTAATTTCTGATACTCGTCCCTCTTTAAAACCAGGAATCTGCATCAACTGTAAATAATCAATGACAATTAAACCAATATCTTTATTCATCCTAGTTATACGCCGCGCACGTGCACGAAGTTCAGCAGGACTCATCGATGGTGTATCGTCTATATACAAAGTCGCTTCAGAAAGCATGCTCACGGCTGAAGTCAAACGCGGCCAATCTTCATCATGTAATTTACCGGTGCGAATTTTGTGTTGATCGATGTGACCTAAAGAAGACATCATGCGCATAGCTAAAGACTCACCTGGCATTTCCATACTAAATACTAAAACCGGTTTTTTGCTTTTAATTGCTGCATGTTCCACAATGTTCATGGCCAAAGTGGTTTTACCCATAGACGGCCTACCAGCAACAATAACCAAATCACCTTTTTGCAAGCCTGAAGTCATCTCATCTAAATCAGAAAAACCAGTAGAGATTCCTGTGATAGTTTCTTCTGAATGATACAAAACATCGATGCGCTCTGTTGTTTTAGCAAGGAGAGTGCTGATGTCAATCGGTCCTTGTCCACGCGATCGCTGCTCGGCAATTTTGAAAATTTTACTTTCTGCTTGGTCAAGAATTTCTTTAGTTTCTCGACCTTCTGGGTTAAAAGCAACGTCAGCAATGTCTCCAGAAACCTCTATCAACTGGCGCAATACCGAACGCTCTCTAACTATTTCAGCATAAGCAGCGATGTTGGCTACAGTCGGAGTATTATTTGCAAGCTCAAATAGATAAATTTCACCGCCAGCGTTTTCCAGTTCGCCAATTGTCTTCAATGATTCTGTCAAGGTCAAAACATCAAATGGTTGATTACGCCGACCCAACCCTTCCATAACACGAAAAATCAACTTGTGATTTGGACGATAAAAATCATCTTCTCTGATTAAATCTACTACTTTATCCCAAGCGATATTATCTAACATAAGACCGCCTAATACGGATTGCTCGGCCTCAATTGAGTGAGGAGGGACCTTAAGCTCTTCAGTCTTACTATCTTTCGTTTTAGCTTTAGTATTTGTTTTTTTTTCGCGGGACATAGGGCACTCGAGAAACGG
>MGXJ01000015.1:16797-19593 GCA_001801345.1 Gammaproteobacteria bacterium RBG_16_37_9
GCGGCTAGAGCAACAACATTAACTTTAATTTTTACCATTACATCGGTGTGCAGCAATAAAGTGATTTCATTTTCGCTAACCTGGCGTATCGGACCTTGTGGCATGCTAATTTCGCTTCTTTTAACATCAAATCCAGCTTCCTGAAGCGCGTTAGCAATCGTGCTGGTATTCACTGAACCGAACAACTTGCCTTCTTCGGTAGCTTTCATAGGTATGGTAATAACCGCGTTCTCTAACGTAGTCGCACGTTCTTGAGCAGACTTCAGCGCCTCGGCTGCATTTTTTTCAAGCTCGTCACGCATCTTAGCAAACTTCACAAGATTAGCTTCGGTTGCTACAACCGCTTTACCATATGGAACTAGATAGTTACGAGCATATCCAGCTTTAACAGTTGCTTTGTCACCAATGTTGCCTAAATTTCTAATTTTTTCTAAAAGAATAACTTCCATCTTCCGCCTCGCTCAAAATTTTTTAATGTTGATCAGTATACGGCAATAGCGCCAAATATCTTGCTAACTTTATTGCCTTAGATATTTTTCTTTGCTTCCAAGTCGGCGTGTTAGTGATACGCCCTGGAATAATACGTCCACTTTCTAAAATACAAGCTTTCAGCATCTCAACATTTTTGTAATCGACTACTGGATCGACATTAGAAGCTATATTTGTTGTCTTACTATCTGCCATAATCATTCTCACCCCAATCTAAATATTATTTTTCTACAATACAAAAACACCTTTATCCATCGAGATTCTATTTGCTAGCATCTTCCAACTGGCCAACATCCGCCCCTGCCTCGGAATCATAGCGCTTGTCTTCCTTCTGTTTTAACATTGGTGATTGCTCAGTAATCGCATGTTTACGATGCAATACTAAATTGCGCAAAATAGCATCATTAAAACGAAAACTATTAACTATCTCTTTTAAAGTATTGTCATCACATTCGATGTTTAAAAGAACATAATGAGCTTTATGGATTTTGTTGATAGGATAAGCAAGTTGACGTCGTCCCCAATCTTCAAAACGATGCACAATGCCATTATTATTTTTGATCAACGTTTTATAGCGGTCGACCATTGATGACACTTGCTCGCTTTGGTCGGGATGAACCAAAAACACAATTTCGTAATGTCGCATAATTCTCCTTATGGTTTATAAAAATCTCACTCCAAATTAAATGAGTGAGACAAAGAGTTAGGGTGCGTATTCTAAGTTAAAAAGTAGATTGATTCAAATATTAACTGAAATTATTTTTCCCCCTTAAAAACATATTCAAAAATAATGTAACTTATTGATTTTACTAAAATAAATTAAATATACGGCCCCGCAGGGGCCAGATTTATTTTTGGGCCGGGGTCAAGTCTTTACAATCGACAATGGCCGTTAATTTAGAAACTTAACATTGTCGATTGTAAAGACTTGACCCCCATCCCTAACTGTCATCCTCGGGCAAGCGAAGCGCAGACCCGAGGATCCTCAAACATGCTATGCTAGATCCTCGCGTCAAGCGCGAGGATGACATAAGACATGGGGATAAGTTTGACTCCCGTTTTTCCTATTGCGTCACGAATTCCTTTCTGGTATATATCAGTCCCTTATTATTTATAAAGCTTTTTGTTAACATACATAAGCACAAATCAAAGATATATTGAAGAGGTTGTTATGTCTCAAGTCTGTCACATTACAGGTAAACGCCCAAAAATTGGCAATAAAGTTTCTCACGCCAATAAAAAATCCAAAAGACGTTTCAACATCAATTTGCACAGCAAAAGATTTTGGCTTGAAGAACAAAAACGTTTTATTAAATTGAGAGTATCCACCCAAGGATTGCGAATTATTGATAAAGTTGGCATTGAAAAAGTTTTAGAAAATTTATCTAAATACAAAAACGAAATTGAAGGGTAAAAATCATGGCCTCAAAAGTGCGTGAAAAAATTAAATTAGTTTCAACTGGTAAAACCCAAAAAGGCAAACCTACCAAAACTTTTTACACTACCACCAAAAACAAACGCCAAACTACCGAAAAAATAAATATCAAAAAATTTGATCCCAAAGCATACAATTCAGAAACCGGCAAAGCTGGTATGCATGTTATTTTCAAAGAAGATAAAATCAAATAGTGGATCGTTGAAATCCGAAATTTTCAGTGTTATTGTATTTATTTAATTTGTCGAATTTTCTGAATTCCCGGCTTCTCGGGAATAACAAAATGGTATGCAAGATAAACTCTTAGAATTTGTAACCAAAATCCCAAAAAGCGACTTACATGTTCATCTTGATGGCTCAGTTCGCATCGATACTCTAATCAATTTAAGTAAAAAACATAACCTTACATTACCATCATATACCGAATCAGGATTAAATGAGTTGCTATTCAAAGATCAATACAAAAACTTGGTTGAATATACCAAAGGCTTCAGTTTCGTTATCCCTGCGATGCAGACGCAAGAAAACTTAGAGAGAATCAGCTATGAATTTGCTCAAGATAATATCGACGAAGGTGTTTGTTATGTAGAAGTTAGATTCGCTCCGCACTTTCATATAAACGACAATCAAAATATTGATCAAGTGCTTTTAAGCGTAAACCGAGGACTTAATAAAGCTAAAACAGAATACAATCATAAATCGGAAGTTAAATCCAAAGAACTACCAGAATTTAATTATGGGATAATAGTTTGTGCCATGAGATCTTTTGGCAAAGGATTTTCTCCCTATCTAGATAGTTTTTTAGCAACACATAAACATGCTAATCAAAACTCAATCTTTGCCATGACTTCGCTTGAACTTGCTAAATCTTG
>MGXJ01000015.1:19607-20333 GCA_001801345.1 Gammaproteobacteria bacterium RBG_16_37_9
ATAAATATGACATACCGATTGTAGCACTTGACCTTGCAGGGAAAGAAGCGGGCAATCCACCGATACATCATAAAGAAGCCTACCACTTTGCCCATAAAAATTTTATGCATCTAACTGTGCATGCCGGTGAAGCATATGGTCCAGAAAGTATATTCCAAGCAGTAACCGAACTCTATCCTGAAAGAATTGGCCACGGTTTTTATCTGTTTTCTCGAGATAAAATCACCGATCCTAATGTTCAAGATAAAAATAAATATGTGAAAAACTTAATTCAGTATATCGCTGATAGAGGAATCACTATCGAGGCTTGCTTAACTAGCAACCTGCAAACAATCCCCTCTGTCAAAGACATTAAAAATCATTCTTTTGCTAAAATGCTCTATTCTCATTTAAATACGACAATTTGCACTGACAATAGAACAGTCAGCAAAACAACGGCCACTAAAGAAATGATGCTTGCTATACAGAATTTTAATTTAACTAAAGAATCTATAAAAAACTTGCTTATGTGTGGTTTTGAAAAAAGTTTCTATCCCGGCCCCTACACAGAAAAATTAAATTACATAAAGCAAGTAACAGCCAGATATGATTTTATTGCCAAACAACATATGAACGTTTTGTAGACTAGATAGCGTGATACATCTGCAAGAGTTGCCGTTTTCTCACTGATGCACCACGCTATCGCAAGCTTTTTAACTGCCCACCCTTTCTCATTCGCTCTCCTGT
>MGXJ01000016.1:0-5933 GCA_001801345.1 Gammaproteobacteria bacterium RBG_16_37_9
AGGAGTATCTTGATGGGGAGGAGTATCTTGATGGGGTTAGCTGATTGGCTACAGTATTTGGAGTCTTTACCATCAGGTTTAACCAACAAATCTCTTGATAACGTCAAAAATGTTGCTAATAAGCTAAATCTACTCAACTTTACCGGAAAAATTATAACTGTAGCCGGCACCAATGGCAAAGGTTCATGCGTAGTTTTTTTAGAATCAATTTTGTTGCAAGCGGGTTTAAAGGTCGGTGCTTATATTTCTCCACATCTATTACATTATAATGAACGCATTCGTTTAAATGGCAAAGATGTAGATACCAAAATCTTATGTCAGGCTTTCGCTACTATTAAAATGGAATGCACTGGTGTCATTTTAAGTTATTTTGAATTTACTACCCTTACTGCTCTTTTTATTTTTAAAAAACAAAAGCCTGATGTTTTGCTTCTTGAAGCAGGGCTTGGCGGTAGATTCGATGCTGTGAATATTTTAGAAAGTGATATTTCCATTATTACTACGATTTCTCTCGATCATACTCAAATTTTAGGAAACACCAAAGAAGCAATTGGTTACGAAAAATCAGGTATTATGCGTTCTTTTAAGCCGGTTATATGCGGCAAAAATATGCCAGCGAGTATTACTATTGCAGCGGACAATATTCAAGCGAAGTTATATTGTTTGGATAGAGACTTTAATTATGTCGAAAAAAATGACTGTTGGAATTGGCAATTTATAACAGAGGTTATAAAAAAATTGCCATTATTACGTTTACCTGTAAATAGTGCCGCTTTGGCGCTTATGACAATAAAGTTGTTATCAGAAGATTTTAAAATCTCAAACCAAGCAATTATAACTGGATTAAAAAATGCTTTTTTACCTGGAAGATGGCAACGATTAATATTTAATGGTAAAGAAATTATATTTGATGTGGCGCATAACCACGAATCAGCCACGATGCTTGCTTTAAATTTAAATAGAGGCGAATCAAAAGGGCGCATTTTAGCGGTTGTGGGAATGTCAAGCGACAAAGACATAGTCGCTACCTTAAAACCTCTAATTAGGACAGTAGATCGGTGGTATTTGGGCGCTTTTAATAATATTCGAGCAGCAAGTGTTACTAATTTAGCCCAGGGTTTACAAGAGGCGGGCGGCACTGATTTTGTTTTATTGCCTTCAATTACACTATCTTTGCAGCAAGCGATTGCAGAATGCCAAGAAAAAGATAGAATAGCAGTATTTGGGTCGTTTTATACGGTTGCAGAAGGCCTAAAATTAATTACTAGTTAAAAAATGTCGGAGACTAAAAAATATGCGTCCAGAAAATAAACAAAGACTTGTTGGAGTTATCGTATTAGCAGCGTTTATTGCTTTATTGATACCATTTTTATTTACTAGTGGGGTTAAAAAAAGACATGCTTTAGAAGAGGCGAGTGATACTACTAATGTTGCCAACCAAACAGTTGCTGTTAACCCAACAATTGAAAATTCTCAGGTCCCAACTAATAACGAACAGCAGGCGACTGTTGCACAAGAACCAACTAAAGATTTGCCTGATAGTTTGCAACAGCAATCAGTGCCACTAATAGCACAATCACTAACAATCCTCCCTGCCCAAGAGCAAGCTGATAAACCAAATGGCACGCCAGAAAGTAATCAGGTTTTGCCGGCAGCGCCACAACCACGGGGTTCTGAGTTGGTAACACAAGCGGCTTTACCTCAACCGGCAACTTCCACCTCTTTACCAGCAACAAACGCCACAGATGTAAATTCTCAAGCTGTAGTATCTACAACAGAAGCAACCACTGCATCTGTTGAGCCAGTGAAATCTAAAGTGGTTGCTAAAAAAACCAAGAAAAAAGCTATAAAAGCTAAAACATCTATTGCAAGCAAGACAAAAAGTGGAGCAAAAGTATTCTGGTCAGTGCGGGTTGGCACTTACTCTGATCAAGCTCGAGTGCAAAAAATGGTAGAAAAATTACGTGCCAATGGATTTCGCGTTTTCTTGCAAAAGATTATTACAACTAAAGGTCCGATGGTTAGGGTTTTGGTAGGCCATGAAGTGAGCAAAGACAAGGCAATAAAAATAGCTGAAAAACTAAAAACAAATCTAAAAATTAATGGTTATTTAGTAAGTAATAAAAAATAATAAAAATGACTACAGCTCAGGAATTACTTTATCCAAACATAGCCGATTACGTTATTGTAAGCATTGTCATTGTTTCAACACTTATTAGCTTAATCCGTGGTTTTTTAAAAGAGCTTGTTTCTCTTTCTGTTTGGATCTTGGGGTTTTGGTTGGCAATAAGGTTCTATCATACATTTGCTGTAATTTTAGAACCTTATATTGCCAACGAATTTATTAGGCAAATGGTTGGTTTTGTCGGAATATTTTTATTAATATTGCTTTTAGGAGCTTTATTTAATTATATGCTGGGATTTGTAGTCATTAAGTCCGGGATAAGTGGAGCTGATCGTTTTCTAGGAATGATATTTGGTTGTGCTCGAGGTGTTTTACTAGTAGCAGTAATTTTATTGATGGTTTCTGCCACATCATTTGTCCAGGATGAATGGTGGAAGAAATCAATTTTAATTCCCCATTTGCAAGTTTTGGTCGATTGGTTACGTGTTTTCCTTCCTGAAAAAATCACAAGTATTGCTGTGGCGGTTAATCCCTCTCAATAGTATAAAGCAAATCAGCACCACTACCCAAACTGCTACTTTCAGTTTGTATTGACCAGTATCTGCCCATGTGATATCTAACCCGAAAAGTATTTACTGGATCTAAAAAGCCAATACTATAACCAACATAAATTTTCGGGGTTAAATATCTTCCGAGCGCAAAAGCAGTATTGGTAGTTAAAGCATCCCCTGGTTTTGTAGGCTGATTTAGCTTTGATGGCACAATTTCTCGTGGTTTATTTATTCGTGCTTCTTCGGTAATGCCAAGTTCACTAAACCCCAATTTATCTCTAAGCGTATTAACAAAATTAGTGATTTCACCAGTCCCACCAAAATTCATAGCAGAAGCCGCTTGCAATAATAATTGGGCCTTATTTTCTGATGCTTGTTTGCTTGGTTGACCGATAATCAAATAAGAAAGAATATCAGGTTTTGCAAGGCCTTCTGGCATAGAAAATAAATCAATTTTTGCCTTGTCAAGAATTCCATGCATTCTTATGCCGACTGTTAACTCTTTATCCGATGATCCAAAAAATGTGGTGCTAGTTGCAGCCGCTTTAAAATCACGTATTGCTTCAATATCAACTTCTGGATTATCAATTGCACCGCCAAAAAAATGCAGATTACCTCGAGTTATTTTTAGTTGTTGGCCATAAATGTTGTAATTAGCATCTTTTATATACAGCGTTCCAAACGCTTTTGTGGTTTTTTGAGGATCATCAACAAGCTGGAGTTGGCCCTGGATTTTCCCTTTTAAGCCCATAATACCAAGAGACACATTTTCTCCCAAATTAAGCTGAATATTTGCATGTAAATCTAGATTTGTAGGTTTTTTATCAGGTGTTTTTTTTGCATACACAACTTCAGCAGGTAATAAATTGTTCATACTCAGATACCCAGGCTTTATGATCGCCTCCGGAATAAATATTTTTCCGGTTAGATCTAAAACAGCATCTTTGGTTTGCAAAACCAGTTGAGGGAAAACAATGATTTTATATTCATGTGTGTTTATCACTAAAAAATCTGTCCCATTTATAAGCGTTTTGCTATTTACAGTATCTTGGGAAAAGAGTGTTTCTCCTGATAAATTTAAAACGCCGCTGCCAGAATGAATGGCTATTTGATATGTTATTTTATTGCCAATATTCCGCGCAGTTAAATCAATATTTTTGAATTTAGTATTTAACTCTGGAATCAGAAATCTAGCATCGGTTACCTGAACCATCCCGTCTATTTTCGGGTCTTTTAATGTGCCATTAATGCGGTATTTTAAGCTCAAGGCACCGTTAATATTTTTTATACTAGGCAAAATAGTTTGTAAAAAAGCTAGATTGTGTGTTTGCCACATAATCTGAATATCAAGTAGTTGTTCATCAGACAATGCGGCAAAGGTTTGTAGTTTATGCAGTTTTAATTCAATGCTAATTGGTTCGTGTTGTGAAATTAAAATTTTGCTTTTTGCAGAAAAACCTTGTTGATTAAATTCACCATGTCCTGAGAAAGTCAATTGATTAAAATTAATTTCCTTAATTTTTGCCGAATCAAGGGACAATGTAAATTGCGAGATTTTTTTATTGGACAAATCAATATTTGCATTTGCATGAAGTTTTGCAAATGAAACATTGTTATACTTAAATTGGAAGATTTTAATTGCAGCATTAATTTCAGGATTATTACGTTTGCCATAAATTTTACCCTCACATACCACAGAGCCTTCAATTTCTTGAGCAAAAATTTTAAGATTTGATATATTTAATTTCCAATTTATATCCCATGCGTCTTGTATTGTTCCTTGAATCAACGCTGATCCAGCTTGAGAATCTAATTTAGCATCTAAAGAGATAGAATTTTCTTTAGTAATGTGTGATCGCAATATAAAACTCGTGACTTTTATTGGAGCATGGGTATCTTGCTGCCATATAATATTTTGGAGCTGAATATCTCCTAACTTTAACTGCATAGGCAAATGCAATTCTTTTAAATTTGTCAGCATATCTTTTAACGTTAATTTGGGTTGGTTAATATTAGGAGTTTTCGTATTGATTTTTATATTGTTAGCATGCATCGCTATAATATTTATTTTGCCTAAAAATAAATCTTGAATATTCCATTCTAAATATATCGTGTCTGCTGATATGGTTACCGTCTTATTTTCAAAATAAAATTTATCTATGTTTACAGGACCAAGTAAACGACCATTTAATTTTTGTGTTGTTAATTTTCCAGGGATTATTTTTGAAGCAAGCATAAAGCTAGTGTGCAGTCCTTGTTCGGTGTTTAACAAAAATAGCAAGCCACCGCTTAGAATAAGTAATGTAATTAAAATTAAGATTATCTGTTTTAAGATATATTTTTTCATAAAAAATATGTTTTTATAATTCTGTTCCTAAACTAAATTGGATCCTTCCAGGTGTTCCAGGCTGAGAGATTGCTTTGGCAAAGTTTAATTCTAAAGTGCCAATAACAGTTCGCCATACAATTCCTATCCCCGCGCCTTGATTTGGTTTTTTAAATAAATCATTACTGGTATTGCCAGTATCATAAAATACTGCAAGATGCCAGTCGTCAATTATTTGATGGCGCAGTTCAATGCTGCCAACCGCAAGATTACGACCAGGACCAATGCTATTATAGGCAAACCCACGAATACTTTGCATACCGCCGGTATAGAATTGGAGCGATAATGGTAAATTATCAATATCATCGACAGCAGTAAAACCTAGAGTGGCACGCAAAAGAAGTTGAATCTTTGATGAAATATTTTTTATATATTTTGCATCAACTTGTGTTTGAATAAAACTATTACTAGCGCCCATATAATCACTTGCTCCTTGAATATTTATATTTACACTATGGCCTTTTGTGGGTCTAATTGGATCATTACTTTTTTTATGGAGCCAGTTAATACTTGGTATTAACAAAGTTGAACTTACATAAGGTAAGTTTACTAATTTATAATGCTCATGTTGTAAGATTAGTTTTATCGTTTGTCGCCATCCTTTTAAGATGGTCGTATAACCAGCGCCAATTAGTCCAGTTAAACTTTTACCATTATCAAGTGATAAAGTTCTTCCGGCTATATTAAGATCATACAAATCTGTGCTTGGGCGTTGGCCTGGAATTAAATAATGAAGTTCGAGTTCGTTTTGGATCTGTGAAAATCTAATCCAACTTTTTAGGCTGCGACCAATGGGAGTTAAATAACGCATATCAAATCCTGCTGATCCACGAAAACCAGTGTCGGTGCCATATCCTACCCCTAAACTATA